>PMBP01000234.1 GCA_003152975.1 Phycisphaerales bacterium
GCCGACGGCCAACATGTACGGCATGACCTGCGGGAAAAGCGAGCCGTGCGGGCGGGGCAGTTGCCTGTTTCCGTCGTTGTGCCCGCATTTGAAAGCGGATTATTCGCGGATGATCGGATTGATGGAGGCCGTGCTGCGACAGTGCCAGGCGGGTTTTCGCAAGATTCATTGCTTTGTCGCCTCGGGTATTCGCCACGACTTGGCCTTGGAAAACAACGACTATCTATACCTTCTTACGAAACATTTTGTCGGCGGCCATCTCAAGGTTGCCCCCGAACATGCCAGCAATCCGGTTTTGGAGTTGATGGGCAAGCCGCCGTTCGATTTGTTCGAGCGGTTCGAAGAACAATTTCAGGATGCCAGCCGCAAAGCCGGAAAGGAACAGTACCTCGTTCCGTATTTCATCAGCGGCCATCCCGGCTGTACCACCGACGATGCGATTCGCCTGACGGAATATCTGGTCTCGAAGGAATGGCGCCTCCAGCAGGTCCAGGATTTTGTGCCGATCCCCCTGACCCCCTCGACGGCCATGTTTGTGTCCGGCAAAGGTCCCAAGGGCCGATCGATCTTCATCCCTCGCGGCATGGGCGAGAAAAAACTCCAGATGGCTCTTCTGCACTACGATGATCCGCGGAATGCACGCACCATCGCCAACGCCCTTCGATCGCACGGCAAGGCGGCGTTGCTGTCCAGGATCANNTCGGCGAAAACGGTAGGGGGCCGCCGCGTGCAACTGTGGATCATGCTCAGTCTTCTGGCTCTGGTCGCCAACGCCGCCAAGGTCCTGATCGTCAAGCTCTTCTGCCGGGGCATCGACTCGCGCCTGCTGGTCTTTTCCGGCCGGCTGGTCAGCACGGCGGTCCTGCTCCCGATCCTGATGATTTCCTATCGCGGCATGCCTTCCGACGGTCTGTTCTGGGCCGTGATCGCCGTCACCGCCATCCTCACGGCCGTGGCCAGCGTGCTGTACACCCAGGCCCTCCAGCATGGAGTCCTGGCGATCGTGCTGCCCACGCAGGCGGCAGTGCCGGTCCTGTCGCTGGTGACACTGTGGGTCGGCTGGTCGGAAACGCCTTCGCCGCGATCGGCGGTCCTGATGACCGTCAGCATGATCTGCCTGGCCTATGCCCTCTCCGCTCAGGCCCCGCGATCCGAACGAAACCCGGACGGCCGGCGGTTTGTCGTCTATGCCCTCATCGCCGCGGTTCTCTTCGGCGTCACCACGATCCTGGACCGCGTCGCCATCGCCCGCGTGGCCTTCGGCGCCCTGGCCTACTCGGCCTGCTGGAATCTGGCCAGCACCGTCCTGATGGGTGTTCAATGTTGTCATGGGGGTTTGTTTCGCTCCTCTGGCCGTCTCCGGGGCGACGCAGGGCCGATCCTCCTGTATTCGGCGGCCGTGCTGGCGGCCTTCTATACCCAGCAGTACGCCGTCCAACTGTCCCTGTCGATCACCGGCGGCGTCGTCCATGTCAAATCGATCGTCATGCTCCACCTGCCCGTGGTCATGCTCGCCGGATACCTTGGCTTGAAAGAAAAAATCTCCCCCCGATCCCTCATCGCCGGATTGTTGGCATTGGCGGCCGGATGGATGCTGATTCGAGATATCGCTCGATAGGATAGCANNTTCACACTTTTCACACCCTTCACACCTTTTCGTCTCTCGCCCTGGCCGCCGGCTGGCTCCTCATCCGCGATATCGCCCGGTAGCGATTGCGGCCACGAAAAAGGGCCTGCACAAAACTGGCAGGCCCAACATCGAAATACCGAGGATGAATCCTCTGGTTGGGGTTTGTGGGGTCGTTACGCCGTGTGTCTCCGCAGGCGATTTCATGCGTCTGTTTCAGGGTTCGGGTCGGAGGATATTCAATCGATTCCCCCTCCGAGTCGCCGTCTTTGGAGTTGGAGGTCTTGAACTGTTCCATCGCCTGCATCAGTTGTTCGGCTTCCATCGCGTTCTGCTGGGTACTATGGTCCAGATCGGACAATGCGGAATTAACGGTGTCGATCGCCTGAGATTGCTGTTCGGAGGAACCGGCGATCTCATCAACGAGCTTGGTGGCCGTGAGATTCTGATGAGCCAGTTGTTCAAACCGCTTGCTGGTCGAGGTGACAAACTGCTCGCCCTTTTGGACCTTGTTGACGGTGTCATCGATCAACTGGCCGATATTTCGGGCGGCTTCGGCGCATCCCATCGCCAGCTTCCGGACGGCATCGGCGACGACCGAGAAACCCTTTCCCGCTTCTCCGGCGCGGGCCGCTTCCACCGCGGCATTTAACGCCAACAGATTGGTCTGCGAAGCAATTCCATCGATCGTCTTGACAATGGAGGCGGTTTTGCTGCTGGCCTGCGAAATTTCCTTCATCGTCACCGACAGACTTTGCATGGCCTGGTTGGCGTCGGCCATCTGTTGACTGATTTCGTTCATCAGTTGATTGGCTTTCTGCGCGTTGGCGGCGTTCTGCCTGGTTTGAGAGGAGATTTCCTGCATTTCAGAGCTGGTCTCCTCGACGGTCGCGGCTTGTCGGGAGGCCTCTGTTCCCACTCGCTTGCCAATCTCCTGGGCACTTCCGATCACTTCATCCAGATTGCCGGTGAAAGAGTTCAAAGTCTCGGCCAGTTTGCCGATCTCGTCGGATCGACGGACCGGAATCTGATAGGTCAGGTTTCGCGAATCGGTCTCGATGGGTTTCAGCATGGCAAAGAAGGATTTCAGCGGTCGTCCCACCAGGGTGCTGGCCATGACATAGATGATGACCACCAGCACAACCAGGGCGATAGCGCTGTTTCGCAGCATGGCCGTCCGGATTTTGCCCAACATCGTATGGGCATTGGTTTTGGCATCGGCCAATTCCTTGGTGGAGAATTTGAAATAGGTTACGCCCCCGACGCCCTTCGACGGCCAGGTGGTATGACAACGGATACAGTCNNGTCGCCTTTGATCGGCGTGGGTTTGAAGATTTCGATGGTCTGGTCGTTCTTGGCAATCTGCTCGTCGGATTTGGACAGCAACTGATCTTTCAGCGTTCCGACGAGCTTCTTGCCGATGTTGGCCGCATCGCTGGAGTGGGTAATCGATCCCTGGCGATCGTACAGGGAGAACTCCAGCAAACCTTTGACATTCTTCTGCTCGCGCAGCAGGTTGTTGAATTTTTCC
>PMBP01000397.1 GCA_003152975.1 Phycisphaerales bacterium
TTATCCTACCGGATTGGGGGCAGAAATTCAATCGTGGAATCTATTTCCCCCGCTAATCGTGTTAAAAATCACGATTTTGGGAATATTGTTCCGGCGTATCAACAACGGTGGAAATATTGTTCCGCGGGTGCAACAAGCAGGGCGAAAATGCGGGTTTCGGCAACATTTCCTCTTGCATAATGTACCCGGATGAATACAATAAAGTACTCTGACGCTGACAGCGAGAAGGGCGGATTGCCTGACTCGATAGGTGGTCGTGTGTCCGAAAACTTGAGAACTGAGATTGCACTATGGAAATCAAGGCGTTTGCGGGATATCGATTTGATCCGGCCGTGGTGGGCGATGTCGGCAAGTGTATCGCGCCGCCGTACGATGTGATCGACGAGAAGATGTTGGCCTCTCTTACGGCCCGCAGCGAATACAACATTGCCAAGATCACCCGCCCCAAGGCCAGCCCCAACGACGACGAACACAACAACCAGTACATCCGCGCGGGCAAGCAGCTCAAGCAGTGGTTCGATCAGGGCGTGCTGAAGAAGGACCGGCGCGACAGCGTGTATGCGTATGTGCAGGACTTCGACATCGCGGGTGCGCATCTCCGCCGCAGCGGATTTATCGCGCTGGGCAAGCTGGAGGAGTTCGGCTCGGGCGTGCAGCCGCACGAGAAGACGCTGGACGGCCCGAAGGCCGACCGGCTGAAGCTGCTACGGGCCAAGGGCGCCAACCTGGGGCAGATTTTTTTGCTGTACGACGACCCGGAGAAGGTGGCCGACGCGATGATCGCCAAGGCGGCGTCGCGGGTTGCGCTGCTGGATTTTGTCGATGACGACGGCGTGCGGCACCGGCTGTACGCGATCGACGAACCGGCGGAGATCGCGCGGCTGACGGCGATGATGGCCGCACAGCCGACGATCATCGCCGACGGGCATCACCGCTACGAGGTTGCGCTGCAGTATTCGCGCGAGAGCGGCAAGCCGTCGGCGAAGTACCGGATGATGACATTCGTGAATATGCGAAACGAGGGGCTGATCATTCTCGGCACGCACCGGCTGCTGGTGCAGATGGTTGGGTTTGCGATCGGCAAGATGCTGGCATCAATCGGCGGCAGCTTCGAGGTGACGCGGAACGCGTTTGTGTCGGCGGGTGAGAAATCAACAGCGCGGACGAAAATGCACGAGCAGATGGCCGAGGCCTTCCGCAAGGGCAAGAACGCCTTCGGTCTCTATGCGGCCGGCGGGGCGTTTTATACCCTGACCCTCAAGGATGCGGCGGCGATGGACGAGTTTGCGGCGATGAGTAAGGCCGCCCGGTCGCTGGATGTCAATGTGCTGCACAAGCTGATCCTTGACAAGCACCTGGGCATCGGCGACAAGCAACTGGCGGGACAATCGAACCTGGAATATGTCAAGGATTTCCCGCACTACATCGACGCGGCGGTGGCCAAGGTCGATGCGGGTCAGGCACAGGCGCTGATTTGGATGAACCCGACGCGGATCGAGCAGGTGCGGGCGGTGGCGGCGGTGGGCGAGAAGATGCCGCAGAAGTCGACTTTCTTTTACCCGAAGATTTTCACGGGACTGGTTGTTAATAAATTGTAAATTGGATATTTGAAATTGTTTTGCGGCTTGATACAAGACAATTGAAAACAGGATTGTGAGGGCTCGAAAGCTCTTAGAGAATAACAAAAACTTTTTAATGTAGGAGTGCCAGACATGCCAGACTGGAGAAATCCGCCGAGGTTGTTCATCCCCGGACCTGTCCATGTGCTGCCCGAGGTGCTGCAGCAGTTAGCGCGGCCGACTTTGGGCCATCGGGGCAAGGAATACTCGCAACTGCACGGCGAGGTGACGGGGATGCTGAAGAAGGTGCTGTTCACGGAGCAGAATGTTTTCCTGAGCACCTCGTCGGCGTCGGGCATCTGGGAGGGTGCGATCCGCAACTGCGTGAACTTCAACGAGACGGTTCTTGCGACCTCGTGCGGATCGTTCAGCGAGAAGTGGGCGTCGGTGGCCAAGAGCTGCGGCCGACAGGTCGATGAGCTCAAGGTCGAGTGGGGCCAGGCGACAACGCCGGAGGCGATCGACAAGCAACTGGCGACGGGCAAGTACAAGGCGGTCACGCTGGTCTATAGCGAGACCAGCACCGGCGTGATCAATCCGGTGTACGAGATCAGCGAGATGATGAAGAAGAAGTACCCGGAAGTGCTGGTGTTCGTCGACGCCGTCAGCGCGATGGTCGGCATGCCGATCCACTTCGACCAGCTCGGCTGGGATATCGTGTTCGCGTCGGTCCAGAAGGCCTTCGCGATCCCGCCGGGACTGGCGGTGTTCGCGGTCAGCAAGCGGGCGATGGAGAAATCCAAGACCGTGTCGCAGCGCGGGTACTACTTCGACTTCCAGGAATTCGCCAAGTCGCAGGAAAAGAACCAGACCCCGACGACGCCGTCGATTCCGCACATCTTCGCGCTGCACTTCCAGTGCGAGAAGCTGATCAAGGAAGGCATGGAGAATGTGTGGAAGCGGCACAAGGAGATGGCCGACTACACGCGGGCGTGGGCCAAGCAAAAGCACGCGCTGTTTGCCGAGGAGAAGTACGCCTCGAACACGCTGACGACGGCCAAGAATGTCCGCAACATCAACATCGGCGACCTGAACAAGGCCCTGCAGGCCAAGCACAACACCGTGATCGGCAACGGGTACGGCAAGCTCAAGGACCTGACTTTCCGCATCGCCCACATGGGCGATATCACGCTGCGGGACATCAAGGAGCTGCTGGGCTGGATCGACGAAGAGACCAAGTAATCGTTCGGAATTGAGTCAACATCAAAAGCCGGCGGATTGTTCCGTCGGCTTTTTGTTGCGCTGCGGAACCCTATTCGACATGGATGACGCTGCGGCGGCGGTCGGCGGCGAGGGAGGCCTGCTTGAGGATATCGTAGAGTTCGCGGGGGTAACGGACCTTGCGGAATTCGAACTGAGGGTCGGAATCGTCCTTGGAGACGACGACGACAGTTCCGATGCCCAGGAGGCAGTCGAGAATGGAGCGGCGGAGCTTGATGTCGATAATGCGGAACATGTCGAGGTTGTCAACACGGCGATCGAGGATTCCGCGGGACCACTCGATGCGGTCGGGGGTGACTTCGTAGGCGGTGCTCTTGAGGAGGGCGATCTTGAGGCCCGCGACGGCCAGGGTCAGGGCCGCGAAGATCCAGCCGGCGGTGCGGGCCAGATGTTCGGCGTCGAGGATCTGCGCTTCGGACAATTTGCCGCCGGCGAGCTTGTCGATCCAGTTGCCGACGGGGTAGGCGATCAGGACGACNNCTCGGCCGGCCGTACCAACAGGAGTCTTCGGTCTGATCTTCCGTGGATTCGTCGTCCTGTGTTTCATCGGCGGCTTTGGCCTTTCGGGCCACCGTCGGGCGGCGGCGATCGCCGTAGAGAAACTCCCCGCAGAAGCGGCACTTGACCGCCTCATAGCGGATCACTTCCGCACAGAAGGGGCAGGTTTTGGTTTTGTCCTTTTCCACGCCTTCCTAGTAAATCAAATCTTTCTATCCCTATTATCGACGGGTCAAGGCCAAACCCATGAGCCCATCCGCATGGGTTGGAAAACCACAGCCAATTCATCATTCCCATTCGGTCGGTTTTGAGCGGGTGTTGGCACACCCTTTCAATTGGTTATTGGCCTCTGGCGCGGAGGCGCTTGGTCGCGGTTTCGCCGCCGTTGATGAGGTACATCAGAGGCAGCGGGCGGTCGGTGCCTTCGATGTGGCAGGGGCGGTTTTGCCAGGGCGTGACCGAGAGGACACTGGTCAGGTCCATCCAGTATTGCAGCNNCCATGGTCGCGTACTTGGGCACGACCCAGGTGTGCGGCCAGGTGACATTGGAACTGTTGGCGACGGCGGCGGCGAGCTTGTCGGGCAGATCGACGGTGGTGGCCTGGTCCCAGATCAGGGAGAATATACCGGTCAGGTCGCTGAAGGCCAGACGCGCCGCGATGCCCTCGATGCCGCCGGGGGAGATGAAGGTTACGCTGTTGCCGCCGCCGGGGAAGTAGTACAGCTCGGCGCCGGGCATGGTGACCTTTTTCATCAGGTTGGCGGGGGACTCGCCGGGCTTACCGGCCCAGTCGAGCGAGGCCGAGCCGGAGTTGTCGCCATCGACGATGCCTTTGGCGGCCCAGACGGTGTCGACGGTGAAGGAGACCTTGAGTTCTTTGGCCCTGGCCTGGATTTCCCACGGCTCCCAAACCTTGCGGAAGTCCATGAA
>PMBP01000474.1 GCA_003152975.1 Phycisphaerales bacterium
GAGCCGAGCAATCCCACAGACGCAGAACGATTCGAAATTTACTTCTGTTCGGTATCGTGCTCAACGAATTAATCCAGTGTCATTATGGTCGCGTATAGCGTTGTAGTATTAAGAACAACCAAAAGAATTGATTGACATGACAATTTCTGTATTCTATTGCATACGAGTCTCGGCGGCACCGCTTTGCCGAGTTCATGGGAAAATCCCGACTCGACGGATATGGAGTCTCCTATTAACCATTTTTCAGGATAGCGTGCTATGGATCGGAAGTTATCGCTCGTTTGGTCACTAATGGCAGGGATTATTCTGGCGCCCGGGCTTTTGTTCGGTGCGTCGTTCTACACGACGCGACTGGACGATCCGGCGGCCGTTTACCTGACGAAGGGGGATTTCTCCGTTCGAGGTGATGGAGTCGGCAACGATTCAGCGGCGCTGCAGCAGGCGATCGACAAGGTCGCCTCAAGCGGCGGCGCCGGGGTCTTGTTCATCCCGGAGGGGACCTATCGGCTCACGAAGACCCTGTATGTATGGCCCGGGGTCCGGTTGATCGGCTATGGCAACCAGCGGCCGATTTTTAGACTGGGCGAGAATTCGCCCGGCTTTCAGAAGGGCACAGGTAAATACCTGTTATTCTTCTCTGGCGGGCGAAGACGCGGCGGAGATGGCGGCCAGCCGCAGGATGGTAACCCCGGCACCTTCTACAGTGCCATGAGCAATATTGATATCGAGGTCGGCCCGGGCAATCCGGCGGCCGTCGGGATTCGTTTTCATGTCGCACAACACTGTTATCTATCTCACATGGATTTTCGGCTGGGTACGGCAAGGGCGGGGCTGGAAGATATTGGTAACGAGGTCGAAGACCTCCATTTTCAGGGTGGCCAGTTCGGCATCATGACCAAGCGGTCGGCTCCCGGATGGCCTATTCTGGTAATCGACTGCGTATTCGAAGGACAAAGCGAGGCAGCAATCCGTTGCGATGAGGCAGGGCTTGCGATCATCCGTCCGCGGTTCACAAATGTCCCGACGGCCGTCTCTATCATTCCAGATAAACCGGATGAACTATGGGTCAACGACGCACGGCTGGAGAACATTTCCGGGCCGGCGGTGATCATCAGCAACGAGGGCAACGCCCGGGCGCAGATCAACTTGCAGAATGTGGCCTGCAAGAATGTCCCTGTCCTGGCCATGTACCGCGAGAGCGGCAAGACTGTCGCGGGCAGCGGATCCGGATATGTTGTCGATCAGTTCTCTCACGGACTGCACATTGCCGGCCTGGGTAGCTCGCGGCAAATCAAGACCACCGTGGCAACTCGCGAAGAGGCAACACTGCCGGCGCCTTTGGCGTCGGACATCCCCGGTCTTCCCGACGGCGCAACCTGGGTCAATGTCCGCACGCTCGGCGTGTTGGGCGACGGAAAGGCCGACGATACGGCCGCACTCAACGCCGCGATCGCCAAGCACCCAACGCTCTATTTTCCGACGGGATGGTATTGCGTCAACGATACGCTGAAACTCAAACCGAACACGGTGTTGATCGGGCTCAATCCATCGACCACGGTGATCAACCTGCCGGACGGAACACCCACCTTTCAGGGCACCGGCGATCCCAAGCCGGTCATCGAGGCCCCACAGGGCGGGACGAATATCATGACGGGCATCGGCGTCTATACGGGCACGGTCAATCCTCGGGCCGTGGGGGTCAAGTGGATGGCCGGGGTCAATTCGATGATGAACGATGTCCGTCTGCACGGCGGCCACGGCACGCGAATTCCCAACGACCGCAGGAGTATCGGTCGGCTCGGCGATCGCGACGCTTGGAACAGNNGAACAGCCAGCATGCCAGTCTGTGGGTGACTAACGGGGGCGGCGGGACCTTCAAGGATATCTGGACACCGTGTCATTACGCGGCGGCGGGGATGGAGATCTCCGACACGCAGACGAGCGGCCGCGTGTATGCGATGTCGCTGGAGCATCATGTCCGCAACGAGATGATCATCCGCAACGCGTCCAACTGGCGATTTTACGCCGTACAGTTCGAGGAAGAGCGGGAGGAAAGCCCCCAATGTCTGCCGCTGCAGATTGAGCGGGCGAGCAATCTGCAGTTTGCCAACACCTTTTTCTATCGCGTGATCAGTTGCTTCGTGCCGTTTCCCCAGGCGGTGAAGGTCGGCGAATCGAAGGATATTCGGTTTCGAAATCTTCACTGTTACAGCAACAGCCGCGTCTCCTTCGACAGCACGGTCATGGACACGACGGCCGGGGCCAAGGTTGGCGATCCGGAGTTTGCCGTATTGGATATTGCCAGGGCTCCAATCCCGGCCCGGCCCTCGTCAAGTGCGGTGGTCTTTCCCGATGGGGCCAAAGTGGAAAAACTTGCCGACGGATTCCTGAACATCGCCGGGGCCGCTGTCGATGGCAAAGGCACGCTCTATTTTGCCGACGCCCGCGAGAATCGCATTTACCGATGGTCGCCCGAACAACACCGTGCTGAGCAGGTCCGTGAAATCCCTCAGCAGCCCGTTCAACTGGCCTTCGACAAATCGGACAATCTCCTGGTCGTTGCGTATTCGGGCAATGGTACGGTGCTGGCCTTTCGGCCGGATGTCAAGGATAGTGAAATCACCACCCTCAAACCCCAGCCGGCCGCGCCGCGCCCGGGAATAGTAGCCGTTCTCCCGGTCAATCGCTGGATGCACAATGCCGAGTTCATGCAAAACTCGACGCAGCAAAAACCCTTCCACTACCTATCGCCCGACGGCTGCGTGATCATTCCGGCCGCTGAGGATTTCACCACGGGGGCTACGCAGTGGGGCACCAAAATGGCCGATGTGTTGCGGGCCTTCAGATTGGCCCCCGCCGTGCCCGGACGCCCCTTCTATGTCACCAACGAACTGGAGCTAAAGACATGGTCTTTCACGGTGGGTGTGGACGGGACGCTATCCGATGCCAAGCTATTTGCCGAGGAAGGCGGCGAATGCGTCATAACCGACCATCGAGGCAATGTCTATATCGCTGCCGGCCGAATCCGGGTTTTTGAACCTACCGGCAAACCCATCGACACCCTCGATGTCCCTCAGCACCCAACCTGCCTGGTTTTCGGCGGCAAGGACAACAAAACTCTCTTCATCACGGCCCGGTCCTGTCTCTACAGCGTCGGTACCCGTTTTCCCGGCGTTACCGGAGTCGGACAATGGGGACCTTCTTTAGCCAATGACAACGAGAAATAAGGCACACCGCACCACGAGGTGGCCATCGCCAAGTCGTTATTACCGAAGAGTTTACGATCTATAGTCGGTCGGATTCGTTGTGTGTTGCGCTTCAAAATGAAATGCGATTCTCAGCCGCTTTCATGAACGCCGGAAGAATCTTGCCGCCCTCGGTTCCAGGGTATCCGGCATGTTGGACCATGAAGACCGTGATGAGTTGGCGCTGCGGGTCGATCTGCATGTTGGTGCTTTGGGCCCCGCCATGCCCGAAAGCGCCGCCCGGTTTTTTGTCGGCGCTCCAGCCGAATCCGTACCCTTGCGGTAAGTCACCGGTTTGCGAGGAGGTCATTTGCCGAACGGACTTCTCCGACAGATATCGNNCCGGCAGAATATGCCGACATCCGTCGCCGTCGAGAAATATCCCCCGGCCGGGGACGGACCCCGCTTGCGGTCGTCGAGGGGATACGAGAGCTGACTGATATCGGTCTCCTCCAGTCCGGTCTTGTCCGCGTTGGGTTTGTAGGATTTGGCC
>PMBP01000448.1 GCA_003152975.1 Phycisphaerales bacterium
TGGGCAGCGGCCTGACGGACCCGGATATCTCCTTGGCAGCATCGTTGGCGTTGTACGGGGCCTTCGGCCTGGCCAAACCGGCCGCATTAAACGGCATTCAGTTTTTGACCGCCGATGTCCTGGCCCGACCTTTGAAAGTCGAAAAAAATGCCGTTCATAGCCCATCCGGCCCAGGACTGGGGATCGAAGTTGACCAGGCCAAGGTCGATGACCTGGTCAAACGCAGTTCGGTTTAACGGGGGGCCCTGGCGGTAAATTCCGTTCCGGACGGATCTTGACAGCATGTGGATGGATAATTATACTATTGGGTTTTAGATTGCGTGAATCGATCGGAAATCCCGGTTGAAAGAAAACCTACAATCATCAGGAGAAAGTACATGACACAGAAACGGATTACACGAGGAATCGGACTGGTCGTGCTGCTGGTTGCGGCGATTGCCCTGTCATCCTGCGGCAAGAAGGAAGTCGCCAAGAAACCGACGTCCGCCCCCGTGAATAAACAGGCCGTCAAGCCCGAAACTCCGAAGGTCGAGACGCCCAAAGCCGATGCCCCGAAGGTCGAGGCCCCCAAGCCCGCAGTGGAAGCCCCGAAAGCCGAGACGCCCAAGGCTGATGAAAAGCCCGCTGCCGACGCTCCCGTCGCGGTACCGGCCGGGATGGAAGTCCTTCCGATCGAACTGCCCAAGCCGATGTTCGTCGGAACACCGACCAATATCCAGAATGTTCCCAACCTGGAAAAGCCCCGCGGCAAGCCCCGTCCCCCATTCTATGCCCCCAAGGGGACCGCGCTGGTCAGCAAGGGCAAACCGGTCACCGGCAGCGACAATGAGCCGATCATGGGCGAGTTGGAGATGATCACCGACGGCGATAAGGAAGCCGCCGACGGCAGCTATGTTGAGCTCGGACCCTTCAAGCAGTTCGTGACCATCGACTTGGAAGCCGAGTACGAGATCTATGCCGTGGTCGTATGGCACTTCCACAAACAGGCCCGTGTCTATTTCGATGTGATCGCGCAGACCTCGACCGACAAGGACTTCATCGATGCCAAGACGATCTTCAACAACGATTTGGACAACACCTCCGGTATGGGTGTCGGTCAGGATCCGCACTATGTTGAAACCTCCGAAGGTCGCCTCATCGACGCCAAGGGCGTCAAGGGCCGTTTTGTTCGCCTGTACAGCAACGGCAACAACGCCAACGACCTAAACCACTACATCGAAGTTGAGGTCTGGGGTAAGCCCCTGAAGTAATGAAAGCGGCGCCGACGAGCTGCGTGCTGATCCTGATCGCGGCCGTCGCCGCGGTCGGGGTGCGGATGATAAACCTGCCGCAACGCCCGATGCATGTGGACGAGGCGGTGCATGCGGACAAGTTCAGGGACCTGCAGGAAAACGGCTGGTACACCTATGATCCGCACGAGTATCACGGCCCGACGCTGAATTATGCTACTTTGGTCCCGGCCCTGCTCAGTGGGGCCGGGACTTATATTCAAGTGACCGAAACGACCTTGCGGATCGTTCCGGTGGTTTTCGGGGGATTGCTGATCCTCCTGCTGGTGGGGTTGCGGGATGGTCTGGGACGGTGGGGAGCGGTCTTTGCCGCTGGTTTCACGGCTGTATCGGTGATGATCAGCTTTTATAGCCGCTACTACATCATGGAAATTCTTCTCGTCTGTTTCACCCTGGGTCTGATCGTCTGCGTATGGCGTTATGCGGTCCGGCCGCGGACCCTCTGGGCAGGGGGGGCGGGCTTGTTCCTCGGCCTGATGCATGCAACCAAAGAGACCTTCGTGATCCCCGTGGCCGCGATGGCGATCGCCGGATTCCTGTGCCGCCGATCCAGATTCGGCGTATCGCCGGATCGGCCCATCGTGGCCTGGTGGAAGCGGGCCGTTCATCTCCTGCTGGCTCTTCTCGCTGCCGTGGGGGTGTCGGTTTTGTTTTTCTCCTCCTTCGGCCGCAATCCCCAGGGCATTGCCGATTCAATCCTGACCTACGCGGCCTATTTTCAGAGGGCCGGCCAAAATCCTGTGCATCTGCATCCCTGGTACGCTTATCTGGCCTGGCTGGGCTGGTACCAATTCGCCGATGGGCCCATCTTCAGCGAAGGGCTTATCCTCGCCCTGGCGGCGATCGCGTGTGTTTGGATTGGACTGGAAAAAAAACCGCCGAGGGAAGGCGATCTTCGATTTCAGCGTTTTCTGGTATATTATACTTTGATTTCAACGGTCCTCTATTCGCTGATCCCCTACAAAACGCCGTGGTGCGCCATGGGATTCTTTCACGGCATGATTCTGCTGGCTGGCGTGGCAACCTCGCGCCTGGTCCTCTCGCCCAATCGCATGCTCGGTTCGGCGGCGGCCCTGGTCATCGGCGTCGGCGCCGCGCATCTGGTATGGCTCAATTATCTCGGCAATTTCCGCTATTTCTGCGACAGTCGCAATCCCTGGGTCTATGCCCATACCGGCCAGGATATCTTCGACATCGAGCGAACCGTCCGCGAAGTGGCGGCCGTCCATCCCGAAGGCACCCGAATGCACCTCCAGGTGATCTGTCCCGGATATGACTACTGGCCGCTTCCGTGGTACCTTCGCGATTTTCCCAGGGCCGGCTACTGGAGCATGGTACAAAACGAGGTGGTCAGCGCCGAATTGATCTTGGCGATGCCGGCGGTGGAAGAGGCATTGATGACCCGGCTGTTCGAGCTGCCCCCGCCCGGCCAGCGCCACATGTACATGCCCCTGTTCGACCGAGACATGGAGTTGCGACCCTCCGTGGAAATCCGCGGTTACCTCCGCAAGGACCTGTGGGATCAATACGAGGCACAAAGGGATCCGGCTCCCGAATCTATCCTTCAGGAATCTCCGGTGCAATCGGAACCAGAACCCGATTGAGGGGATAGAGTTGTAATGGATATAAATACACAGGAAACAATTCAGCCCGGCGGACAGATTCCAAATGCCCGGATCTTTTCGCACGAGGCAATGGCCTCCGTGTTTCAGTTTTTTCTGGTGCATGAGGATGCCGATTATGCCCGCCATGCGGCCTTGGCGTCCTTTACAGAGATCGACCGGCTCGAGCACGAACTGAGCCGTTTCATCGAGAATAGCGACATCGCCCGCCTCAACCATGCTCCCGTTGGTTGGCCGGTACCGCTCGGGCTGGATTCGTATGCCTGCCTGCAACAGGCCCGCCAGGCGTGGGAGGATACCGGCGGGGCATTCGATGTGACGATCGGCTCGCTGTATCGCTGCTGGCATGGCGACGACCGAACGCCGCGAACGCCGACCGCTGCGGAAATCACATTCGCGATGGAACGAACCGGAATGCAACGGTTGCATCTGGATTCGAAGTTGTACGAGATCGCCTCCGACACCCCCGGCGTACAGGTTGACCTCGGCGGGATCGGCAAGGGGTATGCCCTCGACTGCGCCGCCGGGGTTCTTCGGGAGTGGAACATCCACGCCGGTCTCCTGAATGCCGGCAGCAGCACGATCCTGGCAATGGATCCGCCCCCCGGAAAAAAGGGTTGGCCTCTCGTCTTTTATCATCCCCTCCAGATCGATCAGGTTCTGCTACGGCTGGATCTGGCCAATCGATCCGTTAGCGGCTCCGGCCAGAAATCCTTCCGCCACATCCTCGATTCCCGGCCCGGTCGAGTCGGCCCGGTCACCGGAAAGATCGCCACCTGGTCACTGGCTGCCGCCGGCGCTCGGTCGGATGCCCTTTCGACGGCGTTCCTCGTCCTCGATCCGGTCGATATGGAGGCATTTTGCATAAAATACCCGCAGGAGGCCGCCTTCGCCGTACTGGGGGATTACGAACAGCGGACGGTGTCGAAAATCGCTTCGTGGGGCCCCTGGCCGAAAGCGGAGTAAGTTTTACCGCCTCTCGCGGGCAAGGATCGCCCGAATCCTCAGCAGTTCCCCAAGTACCCGCCAGGAAGTGTGATGAATGGAGATTCGGCTATCGCAGTCGCACGCCCACTCGATCGGAAACTCGCGGATTCGGTAGCCGTGCCGGATGGCCCGCAACAGAATCTCGATGTCGAATGTGAATCCCTCGGTAACCAGTTCACCGTAAAGTTGTTTGGCGATACCCGTGCGATAGACCTTGAAGCCGCACTGAGTATCGGTCAGGTCGCGAGGAACCTGCAAAAGGACATCCACAAATCTTCGAAAGGCCTTCGAACAGAACCGCCGCAGGGCCGGTTGTCGCCGGACGATGTGACATCCCGGCATCTTGCGGGACCCATGCGCGATATCGCACTGCCCGGCCTGGATCATTTCGATACCCGTCAGACCCCATTCGAACGGTACGCTGTACCCGCTGTCGGCGAACAGCACGAACGCGCCCCGACTTTCCAGAATCCCCGCCCGGACCGCTCCGCCCTTGCCATGGTTGGCGTCCAGGCGAATCACGCGAAGCGGCGCGCCGAATTGCTTGCCCGCACGGCTGGCGGCGCCGGAGGTGTCGTCGCGGCTGCCGTCATCCACGATGATCAGTTCGCCATCGAGCCGTCCGGCCGCAAAAAAGGCCGCCGCCGCCTCGACATCGCGGGCGATCTTGTGGCTTTCTTCATACGCCGGGATAACGATTGACAATTCCATCGAGTATCGATTTTTCCGTCCGTGGGTCTGTTTGCGTTCGGGACAAGAACAGGAATTATACGCGGTCGGGCCGGCGAGGGAAAGCCCGATTTTGAATCGTGAAAATAGCTACGCATTCGCCCGTTTCGCTTCTTCGTCTAAGCCGTACCTCTTCATCTTCTTGTACAGCGTGATCCGGTTGATCCCCAGAGCCGCAGCCGAATCCTGCCGATTCCACCCGTGTGTTTCCAGCGCCGCCCGCAGGATCGCCTTCTCCGGCTCGGCCAGGGCCTGCTTGAGCCCCATTCCATGATACCCTCGGAGGCCACTCATTTCCGGTTTTTCCCCCGTAATCGCCTCGGGTAGATCGTCCGCCTCAATCCGGTTCCCCTTGCCCAGAAGCACCGCCCGCTCGATCACATTCTCCAACTCCCGGACATTGCCCGGCCAGTGGTAGCGGGTGAGTTCGTCCATCGTCTCGCGTTGAATGTTGGTGACGGACTTGCCCAACT
>PMBP01000527.1 GCA_003152975.1 Phycisphaerales bacterium
GGACTGCCGCGGATGATCGACCGCCACGCCAATCCCCTCTGGCCGGCGCTGGCAGACGAGGGCCTCACGGCAATGATCATTACTGACGGCCACCATCTGCCGCTCGACCTGATCTGCGTAATCATTCGAGCCAAGACGGCCCGGCGGATCATCGTCACCAGCGACAGCTCGCCGCTGGCGGGCATGGCCCCTGGCCGATACCGTTCGCTGGGCAATGACTGCGTTCTCGATCCTTCCGGCCGGCTCTACAACCCCGCCACGGGATACCTTGTCGGATCCTCAGCGACGATGATGCAGTGCATAAACCATCTGGCATCGCTGAATATCCTCTCCGATAACGAACTTCGACAAGTTGGATACAGTAACCCGTTGCGATTGATTGGAATGACCTTGAAAGGTAAACATTGATTTTGATTTTTACCTTGTCATTTTGCTTTTTGACTTTTGCTTTTTGATTTGAAGAGGTGTTCTTTGTTCGGTTTCGAGCCAATCGACTTTGCCGTGATTGTCGTGTACCTGGTGGGGATCACAGTCATCGGCAGTTGGGCGGCGCGACGGGTCAAGAGCGCGGCCAGCTATTTCATCGGCGACCGCAAGTTCGGCAAGGTGATGATGGCCTTCTTCATGTTCGGGGCGGCCACGCACTACGATCAGGCCGTCAGCGTGACATCGAAGGTGTTTCGCAGCGGTGCGTCGGGGATCTGGTACCAGTGGATGTGGCTGTTCACCACGCCGTTTTTCTGGCTGATCGCGCCGATTTTTCGGCGGATGCGGGCGGTGACCACGGGCGATTATTTCGAGATGCGATTCGGGCCGAGCGTAAGTCTGCTGTATGCGGTGATCGGGATGCTGCAAATGATCGTGACGATCGGCCTGATGCTCAAAAGCTGCGGGGCTATGGTTACGGCGGCGACCGACGGCCGCGTGGACGCCAATCTGGCCATCTTCGCGACCACGGCAATGTTCGTGATCTACGGCGTTGCCGGCGGTATGAGTTCGGCGATCGTGGCGGATTTTGTCCAGGGGCTGATGACCTTCACCTTTTCCTTCTTGCTGCTGCCGTTTGCTTTGGGCAAGCTCGGGGGCATCGCGGGGATGCGGCAGGCCCTGCCCGATTCGGCCATGGTACAGATCGTCGCGCCCCGCGAGATTACGGTTTTTTATATCTTCATGATCTCCTTCAATGGCCTGGTCGGCTGGGTCACGCAGCCGCACACGATGGCCGTCTGTGCCGGGGGCAAGACCGAGATGGAAGGCCGCATGGGCGTCACCGCGGGCCTGTTTGTCAAGCGGATCTGTACGGTGGCCTGGATGATCACGGGCCTGTGCGCCGCGGCTATGTACGCCTCGCAGCCGGGCATGAATCCCGACGAGGTCTTCGGACGGATGGCACGGGAGCTGCTTCCGGGCGTGGCGCCGGGCCTGGTGGGTCTGTTCATCGCATGCATTCTCGCCTCAGTGATGAGCGCCTGTGGGGCCTTCATGGTCGCCTCGTCTGGATTGTTTACGGAAAACATCTACAAACGATTCGTCGTCCGCGGGCGATCCGACAAGCATTATGTCGTCGTCGGCCGGATCGCCGACGTGATGGTTGTGGCTTTCGGCGTCTATTTCGCATACACCCTCGAAAGCGTCGTTAAGGGGCTGGAGATTTTCTGGCAAGTCGCGGCGATGATGGGCATCGCCTTCTGGGTGGGCCTGTACTGGAGGCGGGCCACCGTCGCCGCCGCCTGGGCGGGAACGCTGGCCAGTTTTGCCGTGTTGCTGTTCACCAGCAAAATCGATCTTCCTCTGGGTCCTTTGGGGCACCTCGGATGGGATTTCAATGAACACTTCGCCCGATTTCTGCCGAGCTTTATCCTGCTGGATGGCAATCTGTTGCTTTCCTGGCAGATGGTATCGTATCTCGTTGTGGGATTTGTGGTTACGATCGTTGTCAGCTTGTTCACCCGCCCCGTCGATCCCGCCCGGCTCGACCGGATGTTTGCCTGTCTGCGAACTCCGATCGCCCCCAATGAGCCGGAAACCAAGCCGTTTACGCTGCCGACAGGAGTGCATCCGGCCCCGCGAAAAGTCCTGATCGATCTACCCGGCTTCGAGATTCCCAGGCCGACATGGATTGGAATGTTGGGATTCATGGTATCATGGGTAATTGTGTTAATGTTAATATGGGCGGTATATGTAATTCTTGGATTATGAATAGCAGTCATTGTGTCAGTATATGTTCAATAGATACTATATATATCATGTAATATTGACATGATGCAACTTCTACAGACCTGAGTATTCCTCTTTTAATCGGTTTTCTCTCTGTCCTGACCATCTGGTATGCCAATTGCTAATTATTGGGGGTCGGGGGGTTATTGCGCCCTGACTATAAAAATGGATTGGGATTCGGGATGGCAAGGATAGCCGAAAATGAATTTCGTTGTGATCGAACCCGAGGTCGGGTTCCGGAGGGGGACCGAATGGGGAGGGGGTATATGAAGAGGGTGAGGGGAGTCCTGATTCTCTGCGTCGGGCTATTGGCCTCGATTACGATGGCCGAGATCGAGCCGATGTGGATGGATTATCTCGGCGGAACCGATTACGACTACGGTTCGGGAGTTGCCGTGGATTCGGCGGGCCGGTCTTACATCACCGGTGACACACGCAACACTCATAACTTCGTCGGGGCGATCAACCAAAACCACGGCGGACGCGACGCCTTCGTCAGTTGCGTCGATTCGGCCGGCAAGATTCTCTGGATGGCCTATGTCGGGGGCAGCGGAAACGACAACGGCACCAAGATCGTCGTGGATTCGGCCGGCGTGATCTACCTGTGCGGGTTCACCGCCTCGCTGGATCTGCAAAACGCGACCAATGCCTATCGCGGCGGAAGCTCAGACGCCTTCGTGGCCGCGATCAACGGCGATGGCACGATCCGCTGGTCGTGCTATCTGGGTGGGGAGAAAACCGACCGTGCCAACGATATCGCTGTGGACCCGTTGTCCGGGGACCTGATCGTCGCCGGCTATACGGAATCCTGGCAGTTCTCGGCCGCCGTCAACAGTTACAACGGCGGCGCGTTCGACGGATTTGTCGCGCGGGTATCCAAAGACGGTCTGCTGAAGGAGTCGCGATATTTCGGCGGGGCGTATTCAGATTCGTGCGAGGCGGTCGCGGTCAATTCAGCCGGGACGATCTTTCTTGCGGGAACAACCTACCTGAGCGATCTTCCCGGCGCACTGAACACTCGGATGGGCGGGGACGACGCGTTTGTGGCGTCGATGTCGGCCGATGGGCAGTTGCGATGGAGCCGCTATTTCGGCGGCAGCGGCGGGGACCGGGGGTACGATTTGGCGATTGATTCGACGGGGCGGATTCTGATGACCGGCTACACCGAGTCAAAGGATATTCCCGGCGCGATCAATAACTCGGGGGGGCTCAGTGACGCGTTCGTAGTTTGCTGTAACGACGACGGCTCGCAGAAATTTGCCCTCTATATCGGGGGCTCGCAAAACGACCGGGCCTACGGGATCGCCGTCGATCGGTACTCGAACATCGTCATTACCGGTTCGACGAACTCGACGGACCTGCCTGTCCCCGGCAATGGGGCCATGAGCGGGCAAAACGCATTCCTTGCCGTGCTGAATGACGAGGGAACGCTGGTGATGACGGGGTATCTGGGCGGATCGCTGGAGGATATCGGCCTGGATGCGGCGATGAATGCCAATGACGATATTATGATCACGGGCAGTACGAATTCGTACCTATTCGCCGGCGCGTTGAATACCTTTTACGGAGGCAGCCGGGACAGCTTTCTGGCGAAACTTCCGGCGATTGATCTGGCGTATGCGGATTTGCTGGTCAACATCACGGCCGACAGCGTGACGGCCGAACAGGGTAAAACGGCGTCAGTCCCGATCCGGATCGATAACGCCGGCCGGGCGGATGCGACCGCGTACGGGCCGGGTTTCTTTACGACGGCACTGAAACTGGCCGATGTGCAGGATGCGGATTGGGCCAAGGCCAAAACCGTGGGTACCTTCAAGCTGGCCTCGCTGGCAAAGGGCGATTCGCTGGCGACGACGATCGAGTTCGCCGCGCCGACGAAGCTCGGGCAGTATTATCTTCGGGCCCAGACAGATATCGAGGACACTGTTCCCGAGCAACATGAGCAAAACAATGGCAGCCGAGTAATCGTGCTGGATGTGACGGAGCCGCCGAAGAAGCCGGACCTGACGATTCAGAAGGGAACGACAAGCTACACGGCCGATCCGGGCCAGACACTAACGGTGAAGGTGACGGTAGAAAACAGCGGGCAGGCCGAGGCCATTTCATCCGGCGGCAGGCAGTTCTTGACATCGCTGCTGCTATCGGAGGATCCGAACGATTGGTCGGCCGCAACCGAGCCCGTCGAACCGTATCCGCTGGCGGTGCTGGGGATCGCCGGAATTGACGACATCGACTTTCAAATCACCGCACCGGAGCAACCGGGGATTTACTACCTGCGGGCCCAGACGGATTCGAGTTTTCTTATTGAAGAATCCGACGAGACCAACAACGCCGGCTCAATGATAACGCTGACCATACGAACGCCCAAGGCGCTGCCCGATCTGACGATTCCCGGGGACGGCGCGATCCCGCTGCTGTATGCGCCTGGAGAGCAAGTGCAGTTTCTCTTCGACAGCCAGAATCTGGCCGACGCCAATGCGGTCTTACCGGATACATCGGGAATCCTGACGACCCTGTACCTGGCAAATCACCCGGGCGTGAACTGGGACCAGGTGACGCATGTTGTCGGGCAGACCCGAATCGGAGAGTTGAGAGGCGGCCAGATTCGGTATCGAGATTCGATTGAGTTCACGGTGCCAGCGCAGCCCGGCCAGTATCGGCTCCGTGCCAAGATCGACAGCGACAACCGCGTAGCTGAGTCGAACGAATCGAACAACTGGGGGCCGATGATCACCCTTCAGGTGGACGCGGCTCATCTGTTCGCGGATTTGCTGGCGGTTTTTCCCGACAGCAATGACATCACGGTTCGGCCGGGCCAGGCATTCGAGGTTCCGGTGGAGATTCAAAACCGCGGTTCGGCCAGCGCGATTCCGCAAGGCGTAAACTATTTCGATACTGGGATTGTGCTATCTACGAATCCGGCGGCGGATTGGGATTCGCTGCCTTCGGTCGGCACGCAACGAATGTATTTTCTCGATCCGCTCGAACGGCGAAAGGTTTCGGTCGCGCTGACGGCGCCGGAAGCGGAAGGGACCTATTGGCTGCGGGCGCGAACGGATGTGAACGGGGCCGTGGTCGAAGGCAACGAGGACAACTGGTCGTCGGCCGTGCGTCTGATCGTGAATGGGCAACAGGTGGTCAACCACCCGCCGCATCTGGACCCGATCGGCGATCGGCCGGTGGCGGAAAATTCCGAGCTGCGGATAACCCTCCGTGCCACGGATCCTGACGGCGACCGATTGACCTATTCGGCCTCTCCCCTTCCGCGGCGGGCATCGTTGACGGGGAATTCGTTTGTGTGGGTACCGGACTACGATCAGGCTGGAAGCTACACGATCACCTTTTCGGCCAAGGATGCCGAATTCGAAGACACCGAAACGATTACGGTCCTCGTAACCAACACTAACCGCGCGCCTGTTCTTCAGCCGATCGGGCCCAGAACCCTCGACGAGAATCAACCGCTGGAGTTTACGGTAACGGCAACCGATCCGGACGGGGACACGGTGCATCTTTCGGCGCTGAATCTGCCAACAGGGGCTTCATTTGTAGATAGGATCTTCCGCTGGACGCCAGGGTACGATCAGGCGGGGAACTACGCCGTGAGCATCACGGCCTCCGATGGACAAACCGCCAATTCGCAGGCCGTAGAGATCGTAACGATCACGGTCCGAAATGTGAACCGGGCACCTTCGGCCGAGGCCGGGATCGATCAGATCGTGACCGACTTGGACAGCAACGGCGGCGAGCCGATTTCGCTGGGTGGAACGGGGACGGATCCAGACGGCGATGTTCTGTCGTATTCGTGGATGGACAATCTCGGCGATACGATTCCGGCAGGGGCGACGCCGTCGGCCGCGCTGCGGGTCGGAGTCCATTCGATCACTTTGACGGTTCGAGACAGCGGCGGACTGACTTCCAGCGATACGCTGACTGTAACGGTGAAGGAAGACCCCAAGCTCCCGCAGTCCCCGGTGCTGGCGCCGATCGGCAACAAGACGGTGGCGGAAAACCAGACGCTGTCGTTTACGGTGCAGGCTACGGACGCCGACGGCGACGCGATCGTGTACTCGGCCCAGGGACTTCCGCCCACGGCAACATTCGATCCGCAAACCGGGCAGTTTGTCTGGCAACCGTGGTACGAGGACGCCGGGACGGTGCCGATCACCTTTGTTGCCGAAGCAGGCGGACCACAGGACACCGAGACGATTGCCGTAACAGTAGAGGACACGCCGCTGTCCAGTTGGTACAACCGCTGGCTCCAGCGGCAAGGGATCATTCTTGGCGATCAGGCGGGACGGCAGCTCTTTGGCGAACTGACGGATGTGACGGTCAGCGAGGGGCAACGAATCCTGCTGATCCTGGGACCGGCAGACCGCTTGGTCCGGTTTTCCGCCGATCTATTGCCGCGCGGGGCATCCATCATTGGCAATACCTTCGTTTGGCCGACGGAATACGACCAGGCAGGGACTTATACCATCGCATTCAGCGCCGATTGCGGCAAGATCCATCAATCTCGGACGATCCGGATTACGGTAACGAATGTTCCGTTATCGGACCCGGGCCGGCGATGGCTGGATCGGCTGGACAAACCGTAGGAATGGAGACAGGATCATGGCAAACAGCCCATGGCATAGGAAACGGCAAACGGCTTTCCACATATTGGAATGGAATGATGAGAGATTCTCGGACCTTGCGACAGCCGGGGTTGTTGTCGGAGGGGGGTTCGTANNAAGGTTTAACATGTATGACTGTATCAAAGGATATGAGATGATCGAACGCTGGAGACAATCGGCGAATTCATGCGAGGGGAAATGATGAAACGCCAACCAACAACCCGACTATTCGCAGTGGGATTGGCCCTGCTGGGAATGGGAATGGCGGCCCAGGCGGGGACGCTCAGCGCCAATCAGTATTACACCTGGGGCATTGATACCCAGGACCTGACGATACCGGATGGAAGCATCATTACCAAGGCCGTGCTGACCTTTCACGATATCAAGAACTGGAAGAACGACGGCACGGATCGGCTCTATGTCCACCTGATTGAGAATCCCCCCGTAGGCCTGAGCGAATACTCCGATAGCGACACCCTCGACACATTTGCCGCCGATGGCAAGGCCCTTCAGTCCAGCTTTCAAACGACCCGGCTGGCCTATTCCCTGCAGGAAACCGACGACGCCCTGTCGTGGGTGTGGAGTGTATTCAAAATCCCCTTCCAGTTTATTCTGTCCGACTCCACACAGGTACAGTACTCCTCCTCGCTGCTGGAGCTGATCGATTTTGCGGGGACGGGCACGAGCTTCGGATTCGGGATCGATCCGGAGGTGCGGGATTATACCTATTCGCGAATTACGCTGGAACTAACCGTGGATGCGTATGAGGGGGCGGCGGCGAAGAAGGTCCTGCTGTTNNGAGGTGTTCGACTCGCCGGTTCCCACCGTCCTATGGTCAATGGACGACGCGGCGGCCACGACGCGAATCACCGATAGCGGCGGATTGAACCTGCATGGTACCGCCAATCGAAACACCGCGCTGTTGACGACGACCGGCCGGGTCAGCAAGGCGATCACTTTCAACGGCGCCAGCGACCTTGTCTCGTGCGGGAACAACGCAGCGCTGTTGACCCCGGCGTGGTCGGTGTCGGCCTGGGTCAAGTGCAACGACAC
>PMBP01000152.1 GCA_003152975.1 Phycisphaerales bacterium
GTCAACGCCATCGTCATTGCGCCCGCCGACTCCAAGTCGCTGATTCCCGTTTGTAAGAAGGCGATCGATGCCGGCATCGTCGTGGTCAATATCGACAACAAGCTCGACGCCGAGGTCCTGACCGCGTTGAATCTCAAGATTCCCTTCGTCGGTCCTGACAATCGCAAGGGCGCCCGCATCGCCGGTGAGTATCTTGCCGCCAAGCTCAAGCCCGACGACAAGGTCGCCATCGTCGAGGGTGTGCCCAGCGCGTTCAACGGAATCCAGCGCCGTCTGGGCTTTGAGGATGGGATGAAGGCGGCAAAAATGAATATCGTCTCCACACAGGCCGGAAACTGGGAAACGCAAAAGGCCAACCACGTCATCGCCGGTATCCTGACCACGCACGCGAATCTCAAGGCCGTTCTCTGTGCCAACGACAGCATGGCCCTCGGTGCCGTTGCCGCGATCAAGGCCGCCAATAAGAGCGACCAGGTCCTTATCGTGGGCTTTGACAACATTGAAGCGGCACGGATGCTGCTGAAAGAAGGAAAACTCCTCTGCACCGTCGATCAGCATGGCGATCAACTGGCTGCGTTCGGGATTGAATATGCCTTGGAAATCCTGACGAACAAATCCACCCCGGCCGACAAGGAAACACCGGTGGATTTGATCACGGCCGAAACCCTAAAATGACCGAGTCAGGATACATCCTATTTGAGGCCCGGGGGATTTCCAAATCCTTCGGTCCCGTGCAGGCCCTATCGGCCGTCGATCTGGTCCTACGGTCCGGTACCATCCATGCCCTTGTCGGCGAAAACGGGGCCGGCAAAAGTACGCTGTCTAAAATCATCGCGGGTATCCAGCCACCGGATGCAGGCCAAATGCAACTCGAAGGTCAATCGTTTGCCCCTTCCAATCGCCGTCAGGCCGAACATGCGGGGATTCGCATGGTCATGCAGGAACTGAACCTGATCGACAATCTGTCGGTTGCCGAGAATATTTTTCTGGATCAACTTCCGTCGCGATTCGGATTTGTTCGATACCCGACATTAAACCGATCCGCTCGCGAGGTCATGTCCCGTGTCGGCCTGGAGGAGATTTCCCCCTCGGCCGCCGTCGGCTCCCTTGGCATCGGCACGCGGCAGATGGTTGAGATCGCCGCAGGTTTGTCGCGGAATTGCCGTATCCTGATCCTCGACGAACCGACCGCCTCGCTGACCGACCGCGAAGCCGGCCTTCTCTTTCGTCAGATCCATCAGGCCTGCCAGCGCGGCGTGGCCGTCGTCTATATCTCCCATCGCATTGAAGAAATCCTGCGGATCGCCGACGAGGTCACGATCCTGCGCGATGGCCGTGTCGTTTCCACTCAGCTTGCCCGGGGCCTTACCGCTGACGAAATTATTCGCAGCATGGTCGGACGCGACCTGCCGCCCCGGCAACAGACGCGATCTGCGGCGGGGGGGGCGGTTGCTCTGCGACTTGATCGCCTCTGTGCCGGCCCGAAGGTTCGGGATGTTTCAATGGAGCTACACCGTGGCGAAATCCTCGGTTTGGCGGGTCTGATGGGCAGCGGCCGAACGGAATTGGCCCGTGCCATCTTCGGCGCTGACCCGATCGATTCCGGTTCGATTTACCTCTACGGTTCCGACAGGCCGGAACGGATTCGAAGTCCGCGCCAAGCCGTACGCAAAGGGATCGCGCTATTGACCGAAGATCGCAAACAGCAGGGCCTGTTTCTCCCGCAATCGATTCGCTATAACATTTCGTTACCTCGGCTCGATTCATGCAGCCGGATGGGTGTGATTAACGGCTCGCGGGAACAAAGCATCGGCGAACAGTACATCGAGTCATTGTCGATCCGCTGCAGTGGTACCGAACAGTCCATCGGCCAACTCAGCGGCGGAAACCAGCAGAAGGTCGTCATTGCCAANNCGCGGCATCGATGTCGGCGCCAAGTTTGAAATCTATCGCCTCCTGTCCGATCTGGCCTCGCGCGGGAAGTCCGTCCTGTTCATCTCCTCCGACCTCAAGGAACTCACGGCCGTCTGCGACCGAATTGCGGTCCTCTCTGCCGGCCGACTGACGGCAACCTTCACCGCCCAGGATTATTCCGAACAGGCCATCACGGAGGCCGCTTTTCGCGAACACCTCAATCCATCGTGCGGGGAGGTCCGATCATGACCAAATCCACCACCNNGGCCGACTATCTTGGCATGGCTGTGGCCCTGGTCATCCTGTTGCTCGTCTTCGGCCGCATCGCCGACAACTTCTATTCGTGGGACACCTTCCGCAACATTGCCGACCAGGTCCCCGATATCACGATCATCGCTGTGGGCATGACCTTCGTTCTGATAATCGCGGGAATCGACCTATCTGTCGGTTCGATCCTGGCTCTGTCCGGTGCGGTCCTGGGTGTTACTCTCGTTCAGCTTCACTGGCCGCTTCCATTGGCGATGGCATCGTGTCTCGGCGTGGGGCTGTTGTGTGGCCTGCTCAATGGCGGGCTGGTTGTTGCGTGGGGACTGCCGTCATTTATCGTGACCCTCGGCATGTTGGAGATTGCTCGCGGCGCAACCTATCTGGTCACCAGTTCCCGTACCGTCTATTTGTTCAACGGCCTCAACTGGGTCACTGACTACTCGTTTCTCGGCCTG
>PMBP01000104.1:0-1647 GCA_003152975.1 Phycisphaerales bacterium
GCCTCCACTTCCCAGCATTACGCAATGGCGCTGGCAGAACGCGTGAAGACCCAACAGAAAACGGACTTCTTTCTCCCCTTCTCCATTGACCAGCAGCCCCAATCCGGATTTCTGGCCTGCAATCTGACCTCCGCCATATCCATGGTTGGGTATATGCTTCGCGACGGAGAATTTGACAGCCAGCAGCGCGATATGTCCGACCTGGAGGAGTCCATCCTTCTGGATATCATGACGGCGATCGGCGAGGCCGTCAACACCGCCGTCCACCTCGCTTCCGGGCCCTCCCTTCAACTGGCGAATCGATTTGTCGTCGGTGACTGGCCGCTGCAATATGTCGGCATGGAAGACCTGTTTTCCATCGACATCACCATCACCGGTCCTCAATCACCGATCGAACTGAACCTGACTCTCCTTGCCTCCGCCATGGACACGATTCTTGGCATTCAAACCAAACCCGGCCACAAATCCACCGCCAAGGAATTGTCCGAACGCATCCAGCGAACGACCTTCCACGCCCGGGTCGAAGTCATCGCCCGCGTCACAAATTCAAAGATCTCGCTCAACAATGTCATGAACCTGGCCCCCGGCGATATTCTCGTGCTAGACAAAAAAACCGTCGCGCCCCTGGATCTCCTGATCAACCGGCGTCCCTGTCTGCGGGCCTTTCCCGCCAGGTCCTCCAACAAATACGCCGTGGTCATCGCGCCGCACCCCATAGACTGAACCCGGCCCAACGGAAAGGAACTCCCGATGCCTGAAACCCAAGCCCCGACAACCCAGCCCGAGACGGCCCCGGTCGCCGAAGTCCAAACCGCCGAGTTCGAACAGGTCCAGAAAACCACCGTCAAACCGTCCGAGGACAACCTGAACATCCTGCTCGACATCAACATGCCGATCACCGTAACTCTCGGCAAGACCGAGATCCCATTCAAACGGTTGTTACAACTCGGCCCCGGTTCGGTCCTCGAGCTCAACAAGATCGTCGGCGAGCCGGCCGAAATCTTCGTCCAGGATATCATGTTCGCCACCGGCGACATCGTCGTCGTCAACGAATCCTTCGCCATTCGCATCCGTGAAATCCTCGGCGCCGACGCCGACAACGCCTAATCCCACAAGGATCCCCGCCCGTGGCCCTGCAAAAGAAATCCATCCCGACGACCGCGACCTCCGCTTCCGCCGCCTCGCAGACCGATTCCGGGGATCGGGTCAATACCACCACCGCCCGGCTGGCCAAGAACAGCAATCTCTTTTTCGCTATCGGCCTGGTCGCCATTCTGGCCACCTTGCTGATCCCCCTGCCCACCTTCCTGCTCGATATCGGACTGGCCTGTAGTATCTCGTTGTCCATCTCCGTCCTCATCATTGTCCTGGCGACCAATCAGCCCGTCGAGCTTTCGACCTTTCCGTCCCTGTTGCTGATCACCACCCTGTTTCGGCTGGCCCTCAATGTCGCCAGCACCCGACTGATCCTCCTGCAGGGCAACGCCGGTACCATCATCGACACCTTCGGCAACTTCGTGCCCGGAGGCAATCTTGTCGTCGGTCTGGTCATCTTCATTATCTTATGTGTCATCCAGTTCATCGTGATCACCCGAGGCGCCTCCCGGATCAGCGAAGTCGCCGCCCGGTTCGTGCTGGACGCCATGC
>PMBP01000104.1:1682-7330 GCA_003152975.1 Phycisphaerales bacterium
TTCTACGGGGCCATGGACGGCGCCAGCAAGTTCATCCAGGGCGACGCCAAGGCCGGCCTGATCATCACCGCCGTCAACCTCATCGGCGGTATCATCCTGGGCTACTCCCGCGGGCTGACCATCCAGAACGCCTCCCGACAGTACTGCATCCTGTCCATCGGTGACGGCCTGGTCAGCCAGATCCCCTCCATCATCATCGCCATCAGCTCCGGGTTTCTCGTCAGCAAGGTCCGCTCCCAGAACACCGTCAGCATCGATATGACCGAACAACTCCTTCGGCGCCACCAGCCCATCGGTATCGCCGCCGCCATCATCGCCACCTTCGTCCTGATCCCGGGCTTCCCCAAGATCCCCTTCCTGGCCATCGCCGCCACGCTGGGCTTCTTTACCGTTAGGGCCCGCGCCTCGGCAGCCGTCGCGGACACCTCCGAGAAACCCTCCCAAGCCAAATCCGACAAAACGCTTGACGACTCCACTCCCGTCGAAGAGTTGCTCTCCGTTGATATCCTCTCGATCCTCGTCGGCGTGCGTCTCATCGGCATGGTCGATCCCCGAAAGAAAAGCGGCGTCCTCGACCGCATCGGCGCCCTGCGCCGCAAGTTCGTCCAGCAGCTCGGCATCATCATCCCCCTGGTCCGGCTCCGCGACAATATCAACCTCGAACCGAATATCTACGAGATCCGTCTCTACGACCACATCATCGCCACCGGCCGCATCGAACCCGACAAATTCCTGGCCATGGATTCCGGCTCGGTCACCAAACCCGTTCGCGGCGTCAAGACCAAGGAACCCGTGTACGGCTTGCCCGCCCTCTGGGTCGCCGCCGCCGACAAGGAGGCCGCCGAGGTCGCCGGGTACACCGTCATCGATCCGGAATCGGTCCTCATCACGCATCTCTCGGAGACGCTATCGCGGCATGCCCAAGAACTGCTCACTCGCGAGGATGTCCAGCAGCTCGTCGAACGGCTCCGTTCCTCCCAACCGTCGCTGGTCGGCGATATCGTCGGCGAACTGGTCCCGGTGGGCCTCTTGCAGCGGGTTCTGCAAAATCTCCTCCGCGAAGGCGTCTCCGTCCGCGACCTGTCGTTGGTCCTGGAGGCCCTCGGTGAGGCGGCGCCCCGCACCAAGAACGCCACGCTGCTCACCGAGATCACCCGCAAGAAACTCATGCGGGCGATCACCGAAAAACACAAGACCCCCACCGGCTCGATCACGGCCATCGCCTTCGACCCGGTCCTGGAGCACCAACTTATCAGCGCCGTCAATCAGGCCGGCGAAACCATCTCGCTGAATATACCGCCGGAAATGGCCCTTGACCTCAACCAGCGGCTCGCCGACTGCTGGAAGTCCGCTATGGACCGCGCGTTCGAGAACATTGTCGTCCTGTGCGATGCCCGTATCCGCCCGGCCTTGTCCTCCATGATCGAGCGGACGATCCCGCGGTTGCCGGTCCTGGCCTATGACGAGATCGTTCCCGGCACAGTCATCGAACCCGTTGAATCCGTCAAGATTTCCGACACCGCCGGCCGTCTGGCGCCACAACCCGCATGACCTGGAATCCGGGAGAACCACGATGAATCCTCACATGACTCCGGCCCGGTGGCAGCCGCCAAGTCCTGTTGTTTTTCGGGACGCGGTGGATGAATCGTTGTTATTCCCGCAAAAGCGGGGATCCGGAAAGGACGACAGAATTTCTCTTCGCTTCTTGGCGCCGTTGCGTGAGGGAGTGAATCGAATCTGTGAAATCTGCGTAATCTGTGGATATTGGTTCTTTGTGCCTTTACGCGAAAATTGAAATTGTATCCATGAAATCCGTGTAACCCGTGGTTATCTTATTATGGACAAGCAAATCAAATCCATCGCGATCCGCTTTGCCGCCCTGGTCTTCTTTCTCATGGCCATCACGGGAGCCGTCTGCGGCCAGTCTTCGGCCACCATCGGTTTTCGCGCCTTCTTCGGCGGCATTGCCACCTATATCATTGTTTCCATCGCGGCCCGCCTCGTCACTCACATCCTGGTCAACGAAGCCCTCCGCAACAAGTTCGACAAGGCCATGGCAAACGCGGCCAAACCGAAAGAAACCGAATAATCTCCTCGTTAACCCGGCTAAATCCATTGTCCGATATTGGCAAAAAACAGTCTCGTGCCCGCCGATTTCGTCTGTGCTGTTACGCTGAACAATTGAATGCCCAGCGTTCGATCGTCCTGGCTGCTGGGCAGTACTTTCCTGGGAATCCACCCTTTACAGCGGATTTCAAGGACCGTCGTATCCTTGCTCCCGGAGCGAAAGTTCACTGTTACATTCTGCGCATCGGCCTTGAATTCGGCGATGTGTTTGTCACCCTGATAGATTCCCGCCTTGTCGTCGATCGCCTGGGCAGGGACGGCCACCTGCAGGGTCAGCGTGTAGTCGGTATCCTTCAGCGTCGGCAGGATCAGCCGCGATTGAGCCCCAGTCCAACGCGCGGTGGCGAGGATTCCCTGGCCCGGCCTTTTTTCCTGACCGTGGAAGGCGCGGACATATCGCCCGTCACCCTCGGCCCCGATGTCGATTTGGTAGTGGGCCCTGGCTTCGTCCGTCCATTGGACGCTCTGGCCTTCGTTGCCGAGCATCTGCGTTTTTGTTCCGGCCTGATTGTCCACATTGAAACCGTCAGCGGCCTGATTGCCCATCAGGATCGCGCTTTTGACCTTCGGCCCGACAAAGACGCAGGTGTCCCCGTTGCCGAAAGTGCTGCCCTGAATGATGGCCTTGCCGGCGTCGAGTTGGATAGCGGCCGAGTCCTGGTTGTGATTGTCCCAGTGGAGAAAGTGCGTGGCGCTGGCGGTGAATTGGGCGCCTGCGGCGCGCATCCACACGCAGCGGTCGATGGGTCCCCAGAACGAGCAGTTGGATAAGCTGACCTTGCCGCCGGAAGTCTCTCCGATCTCGAGGCAAACGGAATCTTCGCTGCCCCAGCGGCCGACGAATTCGCCGTTGGTGATGAGCAAGCCCGGTTCCTGCGCCTGCTCGACGAGGACGGCCCTGCGGCAGCAGTCGGCCCCGATGCCCAGGAAGTTGCCGTTACAGGCGCCGGCCTTCGACTGCGAGAACTTGTAACCGACGCCGTAGCCAAAGCAAAAGGTGTTAGTAACATAGTGCCAGTCCGTGCGGGCAAACTCGAAGGCCACGCCATTGACATTGATCCACTTGCAGTAGGGGTCGTCCTGGTTGTAGTTGACGCCGAACGGCCAGAAGTGGCAGTTCTCGACACGGCCGATGTCGTAGCATTCATCGACAGAGAAACCGCGATAGATCGGATAGCCATAGACATTGCGAACGAGATGCCGTGCGGCCCGCTCCATGCGGATGCCCTCGTAGGGATTCAGCAGCAGGCAATCGAGAACGGCGGTGTTTTCGGCGTCGCTGGCGCAGATGCACGGCGGATACGGAATCGGCGGCACATCCGATTGTTTCCATTCCGGGTATGTAATAATGATTCCGGCGACGGTCGCGTTGGGTCCGCCCAGGCGGATGAAGGGCTTGTCCTTGGGGTTGCCACGGCCGGCAAAGGCCAGCAGGATCGACCCCTGCAAATGACTGGTCGGCGGCGAGCGGAAGGTGCCTTGCAGCGTCACGCCTCCGGGAATGACCAGATTGCCGTTGATGCGGTAACGGCCCGCGGCGACATTCACAACGCCCCCTCCGGCCTTGGCGGCCTGATCGAGTGCCTGCTGAAACGCGGCGGTGCAATCGGTCTTGCCGTCGCCGACGGCGCCGGAATCCGTAACCTTCCACTCTTGCGCAACGGCCGTAGCGACAACCAGACTTGTCACGATTGCGCATGCCATCCATCGTGTGGACATCATCTGAACCCTCCGAAATGCGTTGTGTGATCAGATACTGTTGCCGTCCCGGTCTTCGATTCGAATGCGGACATTGCGGCGGGTGGCATCTTCGCCCGATCCATTGGGGCCAAAACCGCTCATCAGGAACAGTCGAAGGGCGAAGCCGACGACGCTGAGGCCCGCGAAGAAAAGCAATCCCGCGATGAAATACGCGATCAACTCGGGCATCACGAAGATCAGGATGCCCAGCGAGATCAGCGACAGACCGAACAACAGGGTGCCCGTCGCCGCGGTCCGCGTGGCCTGCCGGAACATGCCGGAATGGAATCCAAACCGCATATACTGTCCTTTCCAAAACCTCCGCCGTTGTATCACATCGCCGGGCAACGCACAAGAAAAAGCGGGCCGTCGTTTCCAACAGCCCGCTGGGTACAACCAATCCGTGGTTCTGAAATCTTACATTCCGTGATTGTGGCCGCCCGCCTTGGATTCCTTCTTTTCGGGAATCTCGCTGACGATGGCGTCGGTGGTCAGCAGCAGCGAGGCGATCGAGGCGCCGTTCTGCAGGGCGATTCGCTCGACCTTGGTCGGCACCAGCACGCCGAACTTGATCATGTCGCCGTATTCCTTGCGGAGAGCGTCGTAACCGTAGTTGATGTCCTTGCTTTCCATGACCTTCTGCGCGACGATCGAGCCGTCCAGCCCGGCGTTCTCGGCGATCTGCTTGATCGGGGCGACGACGGCCCGGCGGACAATATCCACGCCGATCTTCTCGTCGCCGACGCACTTGACCTTATCGAGAGCGCCCAGGGCCTTCAGCGACGAAATGCCGCCGCCGGGCAGGATGCCTTCCTCGATGGCCGCACGGCAGGCGTGCAGGGCGTCTTCCACGCGGGCCTTCTTTTCCTTGACCTCGGCCTCGGTGGCGCCGCCGACCTTGACCAGCGCGACCCCGCCGGACAGCTTGGCCAGCCGTTCCTGGAGTTTTTCCTTGTCGTAGTCGCTGGTGGTCTCGTCGATCTCGCGTTTGATCTGCTCGATGCGGCCCTTGATGTCGGCGCTCTTGCCGGCGCCTTCGATGATCGTGGTGGTGTCTTTGTCGATGGTGACCTGCTTGGCCTGACCCAGGTGCGCCAACTCGACTTTTTCGAGCTGGATGCCGAGGTCCTCGAAGATGGCCGTGCCCCCGGTTAAGAGCGCGATATCCTGCAGCAGGGCCTTACGGCGGTCGCCAAAGCCCGGGGCCTTGACGGCGCTGACCTGCAGCACGCCGCGGAGCTTGTTGACCACGAGGGTCGCCAACGCTTCGCCTTCGATATCTTCGGCGATGATCAGCAGAGGCCGGCCGCGCTTGGCAACCTGTTCGAGAACCGGAACCAGCGACTTGACGGCGGAAATCTTCTTTTCATTGATAAGAATATACGGTTTATCCAGATCGCAGGTCATCGTCTCGGGCTTGTTGACAAAGTGCGGGCTCAGGTAGCCGCGGTCAAACTGCATGCCTTCGACCAGATCGACGACGGTATCCAGCGACTGGCCTTCCTCGACGGTGATCACGCCGNNTTGCCGATCTCGGCGTCCTGGTTGGCCGAACAGGTGGCCACCTGTTCGATCTGTTTGGCGGACTTGACGGGCGTGCTCATCCGGGCCAGTTCGTCGATCAAGGCGGTGACGGCCTTGTCGATGCCGCGCTTGACCTGCATCGGGTTGGCGCCGGCGGTGATGTTCTTCAAGCCCTCTTCGTAGATGGATTCGGCCAGGATCGTCGCCGTGGTGGTTCCGTCGCCGGCGACATTGGAGGTCTTGGAGGCGACTTCCTT
>PMBP01000045.1 GCA_003152975.1 Phycisphaerales bacterium
ATTACTTTTCGTTGAGCTGCCAGTCGTACTTCATGAACTTGACGGCGGGGTTGCCGGTTTCGATGAACCGGACATCCTCGGGTTTGAGGTAGGGGAGAATGCAGTTCAGATAGCTGCGGATATCGTCGGGCCGATCGCGGAACTTTTTTACGGTGCCGAATTTGGCGATCATCAACTCACGATACCAGATGAAGATATCCGCCAATTGAATTGTCGCGGAGTCTCGTTCGATCAGGACCCCCCGGGGGCTTTGTAAAAACCGCTGGGTCTGTTCGTCGAGCTGGCGGTCAATCCGGTGGGGGTAGTAGGGCTCGTTTCGCAGGAAGGCCCCGCCCATGCTGGCATAGGAGAGGGCGAAACAGACTCGGGGATCCTCGAATCGTTTGATCAGGATATCGTGTTCGATCTCATGGAGGGTGTACTCCATGCCCATCATTTTGAAGTAGGTTTTGTCTCGGGCGCCGGAGATCTGCATGATGCTGTTGGGCGGGTACCACATTCCCCAGACACCGGCCTTGATCGGATAGTTGTCCACGATCAGCTTGAGGGTAAAGATGTTGTGGGCATTGAGCCACAGGGCCAGCTTTTCCTCCTGGGTCCAGAAGAGGATCTGCTGGGGGTCAAGCTCATCGAGCATGTGGGTCACCTCGATCAAGTCGCCGCGCTTGCGGCGGAGGGTACTGTAATTGACATTGCCCTTCTCGTCCACATAGGTCTTGAGCAGCTCGGCATAGAGGGCGTAGAAGGGGGGTAGTTTGGCCAGGGCTTCCTGTTCGGCCTTGCGGGCGGCCTCCTCAGGTTTTACCGGGGCTGTGGCTGGGGTAGGCCGTGTTGCCGCGGTTTTGGCCGGTTCGCCGGAAGCCACCGGGGGTTGAGCCGGCTGGGCAGGGGGCTGCTCGGGCTTGGGACTTTCGGCGGGTTTCTCAGCGAGTGATGGGTTAATCGCCTCGGTCACTGGCGCGGGATCTTTCGGTTTTGTCGGCTCGGCTGGCTTGGGCGTCTCAACGGGTTTCGGCGTTTCCACGGGCTTGGCCGGTTGTTGCAGATCAGTGTGGCTGGGCTCAGAGGGGGGGGACGGAGTGGTTTGCGCAATATCCAGCGGCTGCCGAGGGGATACCGGGATTTCGGCCGACGACGGAGCGGGGACGGCCGCTTCGGGTTGTGCTGCCGGGGTATCGGGAGCTGGCGGCTGGGTCGGTTGCGAAGGCGGCGCATCGACGATGATCAGTGGCTTGTCCGCGACCGCGGGTTCGGTTTGTATTACGGTCGGACGCTCTGGAGGCGCAGCCGAACGCGACGGCAAACCGCACCCGGCGACCCAGCCAGCCAAAATCACGCAAACAGTTATCTTTAATAGAAATCGCATGAGATTCTCAATATGAATATCCGATCCAAACCTTCTATTCTACGACCAAACCGGGCGAATTGACACGGAATTCCGGCTAATCGGGACCGATCCTCCGGCAGGACCGATTCCGTATCGTTATTATATCGGTCAATCGGGGACCGGAAATCATCATCGGTCCGTCCGACGGTGGGACTGGCCCGGTGTATTATCGGACGCATCCTGAGAGAATTGGCTCGCCGAATGCGATCGGACATGATAGACTATTGTCACAGGGTTTGGCGGATGCGCCAGGGCGGCCATTCACCAAGCCATAGTGTCGGGACATGGAATGATAGATCCGGATAAAGATACGAAAGATTCAGGTCCGAAGAAGCCCGGGGCCCTCCGGCCGGAAGGGCAACGGCAGGTTCCCAATGTGGTCTTGCTGATCGAGACCAGCCGCGAGTTCGGGCGGGGGCTGTTGCATGGCATTGCCCGCTATACCAAGTTGCATGGTCCCTGGCGGTGTTTCCGTCAGGCGGGGGGGCTGGATTCGGCCTTGCCCCAGTGGAAAGAGTGGTCCGTCGATGGGGCGATCATGCGGGATGTCATCAAGACCCGGCCGGCGTATCTTCGTGATATCCCGACCGTATATGTCCAGCATGATCGAGAAGACTATTACCCCTATCCGCGAATTATCACCGACTACCAGGCGATAGGGACGCTGGGGGCCGAGTATCTACTGGATCGCGGATTCGAATCGTTCGCCTATTGCGGCCTGCCCGGTTTTGCCTGGTCGAAGGGGCGAGGCGAGCATTTTTGCGCCCGCGTGACAAAAGCGGGTTTTACGGCTCACTTGTATCCGGTTCCCCTGATCCACTCCCACCCGGCGTGGAGGACCGAGCGCTATCGAATCGCCGAGTGGCTGCGATCGATTCCCCGGCCGATCGGGCTGATGTGCTGCAATGACGACCGGGCCCTGCAGGTGGTCGAGGCCTGCGCGATCGTGGGTCTGGATATCCCCCNNCGATGTGGCGATCCTGGGGGTGGATAACGACGCACTCATCTGCGAGTTGTCCGATTCGCCGATTTCCAGCATCGCACTGAACACGGAAATTGCGGGATTTGAGGCGGCGCAGTTGCTGGAGGAATTGATGAGCGGCCGGGTTCGGATGGAGGGTCAAACGATCCTGGTGACCGCCACGCATGTGGTCACACGGCAATCGACGGACATCCTGGCCGTCAAGGATGAGGATGTGCGGACTGCGATCCATTTTATCCGGAATCAGGTCCATCATTCGCTGACGGTGGACGATGTCGTGGCGGCCACGATGGTGTCGCGACGAGTTCTGGAAAAAAAATTCCGGGCGACCCTGCGCCGGTCCATCCACCGCGAAATCCGGCGGGTTCGGGTCCAGTATATCCAGCGGCTTCTGGTGGGAACGGACATGTCCATCGCCGAAATCGCCGTCAAGACGGGCTTTGACGGCATCGAACATATCGCCCGCTATTTTCGGAAGGAAACCGGCATGAGTCTTCGGGACTATCGAAAGACCCGGGTTCTGCGATAGCCGGGTGGGGGAACGATAGCCGATTTGGGGTTTCGGGAGAGCGGAAAAGGAGGGGGGAAAATCCATTTCTTGTTCGCAAAATGGTTAAAGAAAAACGCGAAACATCCTTGATCCTTAACCGAAATGGCATTATCATGCAGAGAGTGCAAAATAATGAAAATCATTGTTGGGTATTCATGCGATGTCTAAGCAAGTAAATGTGAATCCGGAAAGGGTGAGGATGAAGCGCAGGCAGGGCTTTACGCTGATCGAGCTTTTGGNNGTGGTGGTCGCGATCATCGCGATTTTACTGGCGGTAGTCATCCCCGCCCTCGGCAAAGCCAAGGAACTGGTCAAGAAATCAATCTGCAAGAATAACATTCGCCAGCAGTGCCTCGGTACGATCCTTTATTCCGAACAGAACAACGGCTGGGTTCCGACAACCCCGGCGGGGAACTGGTTTTGGGATTTGAGTTTCTGGTCCACCAACGAAATTTCGCGGGAGTCCGGCATCGACTATAAGTCGTTTTTCTGCCCCGTGAACCGGATCAAAAACCCGGAGGATGCCCGGTACTGGCAATTCTCGTGGGTCTTTAATTGGGCAGGCGTCAATCTCAAGGCCCCCCTGCAGCATCGAGATGAGTCGAAGATGCCGATTGACCAGCAGCGAACGAATTTTCGGGTTATGTCGTATATCTATATGTTTGATAAGGTCAATGACGATGGTACTTCCCGGTTGCCAACCAAGTTGGATACCAATGAGAAGCCGACATGGATTCGGAAGCTTTCGGACCTGAGAAACGCCTCCTCGTCGATTATGATCATGGATGCGGTGATCAGCGAGGGGAATGCCACGAATTTCAGTAATATCCTTGGAGGAGGATCCTGGGGAAGCTTTGGCATTCCCGATTCCACGAACCACTTGACCAAGCGGACCGTTCCCGGAGGGACCGCGGAGAACTTCCTGCCGGAAGGGGCCAATATCGGATTTGCGGACGGCCATGTAGAAGCCAAACCGTTCGACAAGATGGAGCATCGGTTGTCCTGGGGACAGTGGTTCTGGTGGTGATCGACAACCCGTTCGACGGGGTTAATGATTGTCCGTTCGGGAGAACCACACTGGTTTCCTGATCCGTCAATTCGGATCGGTAGTGAAT
>PMBP01000067.1 GCA_003152975.1 Phycisphaerales bacterium
GTCTTGCCGGTGCGGTCCGGGGTCAGAATGCTCGTAATGATTCCGCCGTAGTTGGTGACCTTGACGGTCATCGTGCCGTTGGTCAGGGTGTATAGGTCCGCCACCTTGCCGTCGGGCATCTTGCCGAATTCCGCTTTGGTAACATTCATCGTCGCACCTTCCTTTGCCATTTCTTGTCCACATCCACTGATCATCAGACACGCCACTGCCGCAATTGTTACAATCAACCGAATTTTCATTTTGATTCCTTTCCCTGGTTCAGGATAAACAGTTCCTTCAAATGTNNCGCTCCAAAAGGGCGGGCAGTTCCCCGCGGTCGAACCACAGCCCGTGTTGCCGCCGGCAGCGGTCCAACAGCAGCGCCCCCGACCCGCCGGCCTCGACGATCTCCATCCGCTTGCGGCAGATGGGGCATTTTCGCGGTGTCTGGGCTGCGGCGGGGGCCGGTTGAAACGAGGCGACCAGTCCGGCGGCCTTCTGCGGGTCGTCCAGCAGGATCTCCAGCTCCCCGGCGTCCAGCCAGATCCCCCGGCACTGGGGGCAATAGTCCACCTCGACCTGGTGCATCTCGGCCGTGATCATCGCCTTGTCGCAAACCGGACAGTCCATCGTCATTCTCCAATCCATACGGATACAAGGACACTATCGTACCGGTACGGATCGGAGCCGTCAATAGGGAATGGGCAATCGGTTTACCCGATTGCGGTAGGGGGATCGGAAAGAAAATGAATGTTGGCCGTCGCGGCCGAGTGCGGGTCGGTCAGCTCATGGCCGCCGAACAGGTCGGCTCGGGGTAGCCGTTGCTGCAAAAGCAACTGTTGCTCAGCTCGTTATTGCGGTCCATCAGTTCGGCGATCAGGACGGCCTGATTCATCACCAGCTCGATGAGGCCGAAGTTGGCCAGGGCCGTCTGCCGCGTGTAGCCCGGCATCAGCAGCATCAGGTATCCGCAGCCGAACCCGTCCGTTGTCAGTTGCGTAGCGACCACGGTGTGCCCGTTGAATTGCCCGACGATCGGGTCGTACCCGTCGGCGAGGCGCGCCCGCAACTCATCGGGCATCTCCTGCTTGTCGCCGAACACCCGGCCGAACACGACATCGTCCGTCGGCCAAACCTGACCCTGACAGTCCAGGATCACAAAGCTCGGTCCCTCTTCCGGCAGCAGATCCCGAAGCCGTTCGCAGATCTGATGCAGTATCCAGTTGGGTCGAATATCCGTCTTCATACCTTTGCCTCTCGTCTTGAAATCCATGGAATTCCCACTCACGAATTTCTTGTCGTCAAAAATCGAGACCGACTTATCCAGAGGATCGAAAAAATGCATGCATTTGATCGCGGAGGGACGCGCTCTGTCGCGTCCGAATGACGGCCATGGCGGAGCATGGCCCTCCATGTCATTCCGGCGCAGGCCGGAATCCAGTTTGGAGGTTCTGGATGCCGGGTCAAGCCCGNNATTTATTCCAGCCGAATTTCGCTTTTGACGGGTCCCCGGCAGGCCGGTACAATATCAACTCGGCCCGCGATGCCCGGTTGGAATGGGTAGTCGCGGTTGTTGATGGAAACCAGAATCGGTATCGGAGATCGAACATGAAACAGTCAATCGGATTGGCTCTGGTTATTACGGCGATATCGGCCCCCCTGATGGCTGGCGACTGGACGCAGTTTCGCGGGCCCACCCGCGACNNACCGGCCTGCTCAAGCAATGGCCCGAGCAAGGTCCCAAAATGTTGTGGTCCTACAAGGACCTCGGCAAGGGGTACGCCTCGCTGACGGTCGTCGGAGGAAAAATCTACACCACCGGCTGCGAAGAAAAAACCGGCTTTCTCTATGCCTTCGACACTACCGGCAAGCTGCTCTGGAAGGTTCCCTACGGTCCCGAATGGACCGGCTCCAACCCCGGCACGCGGACGACGCCAACCTTCGACGGGGGCAAACTCTACCTGATGTCCGGTAACGGCCTGATGACATGCAGGAACGCCTCNNAGAAATTCGGCGGGAAGAATATCCAATGGGGCATCGCCGAATCGGTCCTGATCGTCGGTGATAAAGTGATCTGCACCCCGGGCGGTCCCAATGCCTCCGTTGTCGCTCTCAACAAGGCCACCGGTGAGACGATCTGGACCACCAAGGACATGTCCAACAAAAGCGCCTATTGCTCGCCCCTGCTGATCGACCGCGGCGGGAAAAAAATCATTCTGACCATCCTCGATACCGAAATCGTCGGCATCAACCTGGCCGACGGCAAGATGCTCTGGCATGTTCCCCACAAAGTCAGCTATGACATCAACGCCGTTTCTCCCGCCTACAAGGATGGTAAAATCTATGTGACCAACGGCTACAAGCACGGCGGATTCATGATGGAACTATCGGCCGACGGCTCGGCCGTGACCAAGAAGTGGACCGAGAAAGATCTCGATGTCCATCATGGCGGCGTGGTTATCGTCGGAACCGATATCATCGGCGCCAACACCGATGGCAAATGGATGTGCCTGGACATAGCCACAGGCAAGGTCAAATATACCGACAAATTGGTGGGAAAAGGTTCTGTATGCTATGCTGAGGGCCTCCTCTACGGTTACGGCGAAAATGGAACTGTCGGCCTCATCCAGCCCGGGCCCAAAAATTTCAAACTCATTAGTTCCTTCTCCGTCAAGCTGGGTGACGCCGAGCACTGGGCCCATCCCGTGGTCAGCAATGGCATCCTCTATATCCGCCATGGAAAGGCCCTGATGGCCTTCGATATCAAAGCCGGGGA
>PMBP01000458.1 GCA_003152975.1 Phycisphaerales bacterium
CCAACAGTTCCACGCTGTCCGGATCTTCCATTCCGATTTCGACTTCGTGCTCCACGGCAAATCCATCCACAACGGTGAAGAGGATATGCTTATCCTCTTCCGGCAAGACGGCCAATCGCGGCACGATCAGGGCCTGTTTGCTCGCCACGCTGATGCGAGCGGCCACAAAGGTTTCCAGCGCCAGCGGCGAGCCTGCCGGCAAACCGACATACGCTTCCACAAACCGGTTGGCGGAATTTACGCGATGCGTAATCAATTTCAAAGTCCCATCCAATTGTATCGGTTTTTCGCCCTGTACCGTTTGAAGATGGACCTTGTTGCCCGGCTTCAGTTCGGCCACAAGCGCCGGCTCAATGCCGATTCGCACCTGGATACGGTCGGCCGCTACCACCTCGACGAGCGACTCGCCGGCCGGAACGATCTGACCTTCCTGGACACCGACCTTGTTGACCAGTCCCGACAAACCCGCCAGAATCTGCCGGGCCTCAATGCCCCGTTTCTCCAGACTGTCGAGCTTGGCTTGGGCCAATTGCACCGCCAGTTGGGCCGCGGACAGTTCGGCCTTCGTGGCCAGCTTCATTTCCAGCCGCTGCTGCACCTGGCCCAGGTCCCGTTCGGTCGCCTGACGGGTAAAACGGGCATCCAGGACGGCCAGCAACGCATCGGGGCTCGGTTCGATATCGATCACCGGGGTGGCGGGTTCGACGGATTGCCCGGCCACGACTCGCACCCGCTGCACGCGACATTCAAACGGAACGGAAAGGGCCTGGAGTTCTTCCGGCGATGCGACCACCGTGCCGAATGTTGTGTAGCACTTCTCGATCACGCCGTTGCGGGCCTGGGCCACTTTGACCCTAGCGGTGGCCTGGACTTCCTTTTCTTCCTCCGCATTGCCTGCGCCCTCGGTTTGCATTTCGTCGGCGGAAAAATTCTGCCGCATCATCGTGTATCCGGCAAAAAAGGAGGATCCGACGACACAAACCAGAACGATCAGGACCATCAGGGATTGAATCCACTTCATTTCGAAACTCCTTGGGAACCGTTCTGTGAAACAGGGTGTCCGGATTCGTCTGCGGCCGCCGCCGGCAGGTACATACCCGTGGCGTTTTCCAACGCGATCCAGCCGTCGATCCGTTCCTGCTTGAGTTTTACGATCTCAATCTTCTTTTTGTCCAAATCGTTTCGGGCGGTATAGTAACTCAGGACATCGGCGTTGCCGACATTCACGGCCTTCTCGTAGTCAGCCACCAGCCGTTCCAGCACCGGCACGGCCGATTCGGCAAAGGCGATCTGGCGGTTGAGAGAATCGATTTCCGCCACGGACACGGCAATGTCGTTTCGCGCCTCGAAGACGCGGTTGATAAACTCGTCGAACAGGAGCTGCCGCGTGGCCTTCTCCAGGGCAATCGAGCCCTGGTTGCGGTCAAATAACGGCAGGTCCGCCGACAGCTCGTAGCCGAAGGTGGAAACGCCGCCGGTATCGCGGGCCCTCAGAAGCCCGGCGCTGGTTTTCGGGAACCGCGACAAGATGGCCGCCCGGACGGACGCCTCCTGGCTGTCGTATCCGCGCCGCAGGGCCAGCAGGTCGAGCCGCCGATCCTCCAGACCCGATTGAAGCTGGGCCGGCGAGAGAACCTCCCTGCGGTCCGGAACGCTTGCGCTTTGCAGCTTCACCTCGGTCGAAAACGGAACGCCCATCAAACGGTTCAGGGCCAATCGCTTCTGGTCGAGTTCGCGTTCGGCTTCCAGCACGGCCGTATGCGCCTCCTGCCCGGCGGCCTGCGCGGCCGACAGATCCACGGCGGTCTTTTGCTGGAGGTCCACGGCTTTCTGGATAATACGGAGGTTGTCTTGCAGGAATTGATCCGCCTGTCGGGCCAGAACCAGTTGCGCCTGGAGCGAAATCACGGCGCAGGCGGCCGACTTGGCCGACTGGGCCACCTGCCATTCCTCCCACGCGATATCCAGATCCACCGAAACCGCCAGCGCCTCGGCGGCCTCCACTTTGGCCGAACGGCTGATCAATTCGCTGAGGTCCCAGCTCAGACCCAGGCCGAAGGCGTTGATGTTGTCCGGGCCGGCATAGGGATGTTCGCTGCTCCAGGACACGGAGGGATTGGGCAGCAGGCCCGCCTGGAGGACCTGGGCGGAGGCAATGCCCCGAGCGTCGCGGACGGCCCGCAGGGAGGGATTGACCAGCACCGCCAGGACCGCCACCTCGTCGGGTTTGAACCCGTCGCGCCCGTCGATCTCCAACGAGCGCAAAAGGGGATGCTGAATAGATTGGGCCTGCACTCGCAACGTCTCCATCTCCGGCGGCGTCAGCGCCGCGTCGATGACCTGGCTCGTTAGCGGTTTTGGATCGGATGAACTGCAGCCGGCAGCGAGGATAGCCATGCCGAGCAAGAACACCATCCTGTGCATTCGTGGCCAAATCGGCTTTGGAACGATGGAATTCATTACCACTTCCCATTCCTCATTCAGGATAATCATTCCACGATCGTTATGTCACGATATATATCTTGTTCAGAACGACCCCCCATCGGTCACGCAGTTTATCATTTATTCTTCAATATTCAAGCAAATGACGGATGACACAAAGGATTTCCCACCGGTTTAAATTAGGTAAGCTGGATGAGAAAACGATGAGAACGCACAATTTTATACGAGACTGAAAGGAAGCAATTTATACGATGAGACTTGTATTGAAAACCCGGATCCATTACATATATACGCGCTGTGGCACAAGAGAAGGAGATTCCGTCGGATTTTTGATCGAGGCGATTAACCATGCGAAAAGAGTTTCTGCCGTTCTCGCGGCCGTCCATCACGGAGGAGGACATCTCCGCCGTGGGGTCCGTGTTGCGCAGCGGGTGGATTACGACCGGGTCCAAGGCCGTTGAATTTGAAAAACAGTTCGGGGCCTATATCGGCTGTCCTGGGGCGGTGGCATTGACTTCCGCCACGGCGGGCATGCATGTGGCACTGAAGGCCCTGAACATCGGCTCGGGGGATGAGGTGATCACGCCTTCGATGACCTGGGTCAGCACCGCCAACCTGATTGTTCTGGCCGGCGCCACGCCCGTATTCGCCGATGTGGATCGCGATACCCTGATGGTTTCGCGGGCGTCTGTCGAAGCGTGCCTGACGGACCGGACGAAGGCCATCATCCCGGTGCACTATGCCGGCGCCCCGGCGGACATCGAGCCGATCCGCAAGCTGGCGATGGACCGGAAGATTTCCCTCATCGAGGACGCCGCTCACGCCCTGGGCACCCACTACCACGGGCGGCATATCGGAGATCGCGGGATCTCTATCTTCTCCTTTCACCCGATCAAGAACATTACCACCGGCGAAGGCGGGATGTTCTGCACGGACGATCCTGACCTCCTCGATCGGATCAAACGGCTGAAGTTTCACGGGCTGGGAGTGGACGCCTTCGACCGCCAAACCCAGGGCCGCTCCCCCCAGGCCGAGGTGATCGAGCCCGGATACAAGTATAATATGACCGATTTCTCAGCCGTCCTCGGATTGGGACAACTGGCCCGCGTGGAGGCATTTATCGCCCGGCGGACGGAGCTGGCGATGCGATACCGTCAGCGCCTGACGGAAATCGACGAGGTCCTCCCCCTGGCCGATCCGGCCTACCCGATGCGGCACGCCTGGCACTTGTTCATCGTTCGTCTCGATCTGGACAAAACCCGGATCAACCGAGACGAGTTCATGCAGCGATTGAAGGCGGAGAATATCGGGACCGGCCTCCATTTTCGGGCCGTCCACCTGCAAAAATATTATCGGGAGTCAATGGGATTGCGACGGGGCCTGTTGCCGAATACCGAGTGGAACTCGGACCGGATCTGTTCNNTGAAAGCTGGGGATTATTCTCATGTTTTTCTCATCTTGGATGGATTACTCTGTCTACATCGATACGGTTTGACCTGGGATTGGACAAGAGAATTTCTGTATCGGATACGCAATTTTTTGGCAATTCCATTGGACCATTTCGTGGAAAATGTTATCCTGTATGCTTTCGCCGGAGCAACCGCAGTTGATCCTGACGGTCGAAAGGGTCGATGGGGTCCTGAATTTGCACAGGACATCCCGGAGCGGAAACGGTTGGCCAATTCCCACGGAATGGATGGGGCCGTCCGATGAGAGGGTCATGGCGTTATCATAAGCTATAGGGAAAGAGGTTCATGCAAGACTCTAACAGTAAAGAACGACAAGGAGTTCGTCTGAACGGCTGCGATACGGGCTGGGTTCATCCTCAACCGGCGCCGGGATCTCGCCCGATGGACACCGAATGGATTCCGCGCAACCGCGGAGGCGCCGAATCCGGACAAGAACCTTCCGCGGACCCGCAAACCGGGAGTCCGCCGGCAACGGCGACCCGGCCATACCTGTCCGTGGTCATCCCCGTTTTCAATGAGGAGCATACGCTTCCAGAGCTGATTGAGCGATGTCTTACGACCTGCAGAGGGACAGGAAAACCTTTTGAAATCATTCTCGTGGATGACGGCAGTTCGGATGCCTCGGCGCAGATCCTCTCGGCGGTGGCCGAACAATCCGAGGGATGTATTGTCGGCGTACTGCTGAATCGGAATTATGGCCAACATGCCGCGGTCATGGCGGGTCTGGCCGAATCCCGGGGAGATGTCGTGGTCACGCTCGACGCCGA
>PMBP01000339.1 GCA_003152975.1 Phycisphaerales bacterium
CCCCCAGCGGGCAGATAGATCATCGCATAGCCGTCGCCCCGCGTGGCCCGGATGTTCTCGCCTCCGCCGCGGGCATCGGCAAGCAGTGATTGATCCGGTACTCGCGACAGGATCGGCCGCGATTCCATCAATCGCCGCAGGTGGCCCATCTGAGATGCGCCGGGAAGATCCAATCCCTCCTGCCACGGCCGACGGGCAAACGAGATCGGCTCATAACGCGGGCCGTACAACTGCCAGACGGGATGGCAACCATAGGTGTGCCCGAACGCCCCGGCAAAGACCGCCCAATAGGCCGCCTGCCGTGCGTCGAAATCGTCGAACCAACCATTCTCCTGCGGCTTCCAGTTGACGGCGTGNNCGCACGTCGTAGTCGTCGAACCAGCCCAATTCCTGCGGCTTCCAGTTGACGGCGTGGTCCTCGTATCGCGGCTCGCCGTCGAGACAGGGCTTGATCGGTATCCGCTGATAATCGGCGCTGACGATCGCAAAATTCGGTAGGTCTTTTCGCTCGTGGCCAGACTGGGCCATGTTGAAGTCGAGCCACTTGGCATCGTGGAACCACTCCGACGAACTGTGCCCATCGCCTCCGCCCCACGGGTGGTAGGTCATCAGGTGGTTGGGGTCCTGCGATCGGATCCCCGTAGCCAGGGCGTTCCAGACGGCCGTGTTCGTTCCTCCGCCGCTGCGGTCGCCGCCGTTGATCCAGATCAGGTTGGGCACATCCCGATACCGTCGGCCGATCCACTGGCCGTACCGTCGCGCGTTGTCGGGATTGAAGATGACCGGGCCTTTCCCGTGCCAAAGCAGTTCCACCTTGTCACCCCAGGTCGGTAATAGGCCGACAAACAAACCTTTGCGGCCGGCCAGCTCGATGACGCAATCGACAAACTCGAAATACCGTTCGTTGGGCCGAAGCGGGTCATCGTCGGCCAGCGGCAATTCGCCATACCGATTGGGCGAATGCAGCCCGTTGAACTCGGCCAGCGCTACCGCCTGCACAACGGTAAAGCCCTTCTGCCGACGGTTTTCCAGATACTGCTCGGCCTCTTCAAGTGTTGCCCGATGGAACAGCTCCCACACAGTATCGCCCAACCAAAAGAAAGGCGTGCCGTCGTCGAAAACCAGAAAGCGTTTGTTGTCGGAGATGTAGAGTCGCCTCATGCGTTGTCCTCATGTTTGAGCCGGTGTCCCTTGAGGGCATACAACAGGACCGCGACATAGGGGACAATACACAGGGCAAACGACGGCTGCAGCCCGATCCGGTCGGCGACGCGGCCCTGCAGGATCGGCAGCAGCGCACAGCCGAGGAAGCCCATCGTCAAGAGGCCCGACGCATGGGCCGTTCGGTCGCCCAGCCCCGCGATCGCCAGCGAATATAGTGTCGGAAAGAAGATCGACACGAACAATCCCAGCAGCGTGATCGAACCCACGGCGACCCATCCCCCGGCCGTCATGATCGGTACCAGCAGGACCATCGCAACAACGGCACACACTACCAGCGTCACCGCGGGTTTGATTCGTTTCTGGACCCACGACCCGGCCAGCCGCCCGACCGCGAATACGGCAAAATATACCGTAAACATCCGCTGCGATTGCTGGGATGTCAGCCCGGCGATGGTCGTATCCTCCAGGAAATTCCGATACAGGTTGAACAGGCCCGCTTCAGCACCGAGGACCAGGAAGATCGTGACAAATCCGAAGACGACCTTCGGATGCGACCACAAGCGGACCTTTGCCGAGCCAGATGCGGCAGCGTCCGAGCGGAAGCGGCCGGCTAGATCCACATCCTGGGCCAGCCATGTCACCGCGGCAACCAGAACCAAAACGGCCGCGATAGCCATAAACAGTCCCTTCATGTATGGCAGCTTGCCGTCAATGGAAACGACCGTCGCGGGGATCAGGAACGACAGGATCAGTGGCGCGATAATCTGAGCGACGGCGCCAAGGGCGTTGCCGAGATTGAGCCGGCTGGAACTGCCCCCCGCCGGTCCCAGGCCCGACAGCAACGGATTGCCCGCGACCAGCTCGAAATTGAACCCGATCCCGATGACCAAAAAAGCCGTCAGGATCAGCCCATAGCTGCCGGATTGCAGGCCGGGCACCAGCAGAAAGGTCCCCGCTGCAAACAGCAGCATCGCAATCGTCATGCAGTGCTTGTACCCGATCCGATGGATGAGAAACCCGATCGGCACGGCCAGCAGAAACGGGATATTCTTGGCAAATGTCATGTACATCTGCTGCTGGTACCCCAACTGGAAATAGTCCTTGAATTCGGGATTGAAGGCGCCCTCGAAACACATCGCCATCCCGCAGAAAAAGTAGATGAAATAGACCGTCATCAGCAGGCTGGGCCGGTTGGATGGATTGTGGTTGTGCATCGAAATCTCCTCAGTCGAACCGGCCGTCATAGGGGGTCGGCCCGGAATTCGTCGATCATCGAGCCCGTGTGCCTTCGCCAGCTATCGACGATACGATCGTAGAAGGGGTACTTGTCGCAGCTTTCGATCAGGTCGTTTCGCGTCAGGTTCTCGATACACCATCGCACGCCCTCTTCAAACGGCACCGTATATCGAAAACCCAAATCGCGTTTGGCCCGGGAGTTGTCGAAGATGTTGTT
>PMBP01000137.1:0-5345 GCA_003152975.1 Phycisphaerales bacterium
GGGAATACTCGTCAGCACGGCCCCGGAATCAGGATTAATCTGGAAGAGTTTTCCCTCTTTTCGCCCGGCCACCCAGAGGGCCTTGCCATCCCACGCCAATCCCGCCGGCTGCGGATCGGGCGATGGCAGGAATGTCTCTTCGATTTCCTCCGGGTATCGCTGCGGCGTTACCGGCTGCACCGTCACCGCCTGCCAGGTCTTGACGAAATGCTCCGGCTGTGTCAGCGCCGGCAGNNGCGCATCTTCGGCGGGCCTCAGCATTGACAACCACTTACGATCACCCCGCCCCCGAAGCTGCGCGCTCGGCCGCTCATCGCTTGTCGCTTGTCGCTTATCGCTCCCTCCCCGAATCACCGTGCCGCCGTGGCCGGCCGCGCCGGCCGGTAAAGATAGTCCGGCCACAACGGGCAGTTCAGGTCGATCCAGCATTTCACGCGATGCATCTCCTCGCGGGTGAGCCGAATGTCGTAATGCCCGCCGTCCAGGATCGGCCGCAGCTTGCTCTGCGTCGTCCCGAAGGTCAGCGGCTCGGCCTTGGTATGTTCCCGGCCCCAGGTAAAATCAAAATAGTTGACCAAACCCTTCTCGATCAAAGTCCGGTACGATGCCGGAACTCCGTTGCCGTCGGTTGTGCCCGTCAGATTGATCTGCTGGGTATCTTTGGCGTCGTGGCACTGGATGCACTTGCCATCCCACACCGGCTGGACCACCTTTTCGTACGCGAAAGGCCCGGCACCCCACGGAGGCGGCACCGGCGTGCTGGGTTCTCGCCGCATCGCCTGCGGCATCGGCCGAATCGACGGCGTCGCCGACAACCGATTTTCGTGGCAGCCGATGCATCCGCGTTTCTCTCCCGCCTGCAACTGCACGACGCTGCGCATTCGCTGGATCTCATTGAGGTCGCCGTCCAGGGCCTCAAAGTACAGTACCTTACCCGCCGGGGCGATGAAGTTGGCCGAGCCGTCCTCTTCCACCGGAACCAGTCCCAGATCGCCCTTGGCCACATAACTGGGCCAGCCATAAGGGCCGCTCACTTTGTGGGTCGGCGTGGCATACCAATCCTCAAACGCCTCGTGATCCGCCTGATATTCCCCGTTGGCAAGTTGAATGAGTCCGGCCCGAACCTCCTCGCAAACGCGAAGATAACGGACGCTTCCGCGTTTGACCGCCGGCCCCAGTCCACGATAAATGTCGGCCACGAAAAACTGGCCGTCCTTCAATCCCGAATCTGCGGCATCGACACTGTCGGCCATGACCGGCGGTGCAGCGACCGGCCGCAGCAGTGTCGGGGCCATGCTCCCGATCTGCGGATCGAGATAGAGCATTTCCCGATTACCATAACGATCGATCAGGTATATCCCGAACCGATCGAACGCCGCATGACTGCACAGGAAAGTGTCGCGGCTGACCGGGGTCGGGTCGCGGAAACATTGCCGGTTCAGCCAGGTCATGTGATACTGCGGCGCAACATCCGGGGTCACATTCGTGATCGCCTTTGGATTGGATCGCCCGCGCTCCGGCTCGATCAGTGCGATTGGCCCATTCAGATCGCCGCCGTGCGACACCAGCGTGCACAAAATCTCGCCGGTGCCCGGGACCTCGCGGCCGTTGGCATAGCAGTTCAGCGTATTGTTGCCGAACACAAGTTCCGGGTGCGTGCCGTCGGGCCGAATCGCCCACAGCGTGTGCCCGAAGTCGGCCCCCTTGTCCAGATATTCCGACCGCATCCATAGGATTCGGCCGTCATTCATCACCGTCGGCGTCCATTCGCTGATGTTGGCGTGCGACAGGGGCGAAATATTCCCCCCTTCAGCATCCATGCGAAATAACACGAACGCCTGCGGTCGCCAGCATAAAAACCGCGACTTGCACCGCGTGCTGATAAACGCCAGCCCGCCATCCGGCAAGGGGCACGGGTAGAAATCGTGAAAGGGCCCCTCGGTCAACTGCCGCGGTTGGCCGCCGTCGGCGCTGACGGAGTATAGATGGTAATAGTCTTTTTTGGAGGTACGATAGCTAAAATAAACCGTACGGCCGTCGAATGAGGCCATCGGGTCCCGTGCGACACCGTTGCCGGAATCAAACAGCGTCGTCACCTTTGCCTTCTCCGGCGCTAGGCCGCCGTCGATTCGCGGAATATCGAGCACGCAGATCCCGCCGCCGACATCCCCGGCCGAGTCGAAGATGTCGCTGTAGTTGTGCGACGGCTCGAAAGGATGCCGCTTGACGAACAATATCTTGTGCACCTCGGCCAGTTGCGGATCCCGCAAAAACAACCGCCGCTTGATCAGGCGGGCAAAGAAATACGGTTGTTCCTTTTCCTGAATTTCCAGGGGTAAAATCTTGATCTCAGTCTGAAGTCTTTTCACAATCTTAAGATCGGCCTTCGCGCCCGACACATCCACTCCCACCGCCGACTGCCGCGCGATCATCTCCTCCATCTGCCGCAGAGCCCGGCTTGCCGAATCCGACGGGTCCATTTTCCGCCAGGTCAGCTCCTCGCATTCAAACGCATATCGAAGCAGCCCCTCCTCCGACAGATACATCGGCAACAACGGAGAACTGCTCGCCCGCGCCACCGGATACCACCGAACTCCATCGACGGAAAGCTGAACCTCCAGATCTTCCGGCATCCGGTCGCGGAATTTTCCTTCCCGGTCTCGCGAAAAAACCACCTGATCCACGCAGACCATCTTCGGGAGTTCAATCTGAACCCATTCCTCGCCGGTCCCTGCCGCGATCCAACTGTGATCGTTTCCGTACAGGCCGTCGTTGAGGTGCGCGACCTGGTGGATGGCATACCCCGGCAGGCACGATGAGGCCGTTGCGATCGCGCCCGACTTGGCCAGCGCCAAATTCGCCTCGTGCGGGAATCCGTAGACCTCCAGCTCGTCGATGCATACCTGGCCCTGCGACGCCCCCCGAATGACCACACGCACAAACCGGGTATCATCGCGCGGGCCGAAGGAAATCTTGTTTTCCTTGTCCGGCTGGAACGAACTGACCGCCCACAAAGGCCCGGCCCATGTGATCAGACATCCAACAATCAAAAGATTAATATTCATTATACACCTTGAATACTTATAAATACAGATGCCCTATCGTTTCTGCACCCAGATAAAGTCGATCCACACCTTCGGCTCGGCAACGCCGGCCCCGGCCCCTTTCCATTGGAGCGTAAGGGTATGGTCCCCCGCGTCCAGATCCATCGGCATCAGGTCAATGCTTCGCAGCAAAGTCCCGTAGGAACAATGCAGGTCGATGTCCTCGGCCTTGTTGTCCAGCGTAAATGGCCGGCCGTCCAGTTGAAAGGCGACCTTCCCCGATTCCGGCGTCATGCCGAATGCGACATGGATTTGCTTCTTGCCCGTCTCCTCGATCGGAATCTTGAAGCTCTTGCGGTCCCTCTCCTTGGTCGGCGTCCAGATCAGCGCCTTGCCGCCGGCCCAAAGGCGATTCTCCACAAGGCGGCTGTTTTCGTTTTCCGTCTGGAGTCCTTCAGCGGCGTAAAACACCGAATTGGAGGCCGCGCCCCGGGCGGCCGGTTCCCAGTTCTCCGGAAGCGAAGGGAGCCGAAGGTCGTCCGCCGTCAGGGCCTGATGATCATCCATCAGCCCCGGCCGTGCGTAGTGGTACCCGATTCGGGCGTACGACAGGCCCGGTGTCCGCTCGTGGCTAAACAGCTCCATGTAGAAACGCAGACTGCTCTTGAACGGGATCGAATCCAGAACATGCCAGCGGAAGTTGGCCACAAAGCCGCGATTCCCCGGCCCGTCGTCGCGAGGCTGGCCGCAATAGGGATATGCGAAGATATCCGGCTCCGACCACGAATAGTTGAAGTAATCCTCCGAACCGGTCCCGAAGATCGACGGCCGGGTGTCCTCGTCCACGAACACCTTTTCGTCGCCCTCGCCCCACCAGTTTCCCCCGGGCGTCGGCACCGGACACGGATTCATCAGGAACACCGCCGTTCCCACATACACGCCCCGACCTTGTGCCAGCAGAAACGGCAGATCCTGCACCTCGCGGTTAGAGGCCGTCAGGTCGTGGTCCGCCCGCCACCGCGCGCGAAAGTGCATCGATCGATCATTCCAGGCAAACGGCATCGCCAGCGACGAACCCTTCACGCTGACGGGCTGATCCCCGCGGTTTTGAACTTCGATCTGGCAGGATCGTTCGAACGGCATAGCGAACCGGCACACCATCGTCCCATCCAGGCCGACGGTAAACGGCAGGGACTGGAAGGGATTGATCCCCGGCGCCGCCCCGAAAAAATCCCCGACGGGCGATTGCACCTGACCCCACGGATATCCGTCAAATGAGATCGACAATACCGTCTGTCGAAGCGCCAGGTCCAGGTCCTTGGCCGTTAGTTGCACGCTCAGCCGCTCGACGGCCCCCGGCCCATCGAACCGCACCAGCGTTTTTCTCTCGGATGGGGCCAGCATTTCGTCAAACGGTTGCGGGCTCTGTTGCGACCGGGGTGCCAGATTCTTGTCCGGATCGGACATCGCCAGCGTTACCTTGTCGATCGTGTCTCGGTAGGTTTCCAGGTCCTTCGGGCTGAAACTGACGACCTGTGTTCCCGCATCATACAGCCGCACCTGGAGATGATAGAAATGAATCTCCCGGATGCTTCCGGTCCAGGTCACGCGGAGGGATTTGGCAAACGGAATCGGCGCATACGAGGCGTCCCGCTGATAGATCGTCTGGCCGAACCGCTCCTTCGGAAGTCCCACGGCCTGCGGGAAGCGATCGTACGGCCGCCGGAAAAATTCGTCCGCGCTGCCTTCAAAGGCAGCCGGTTCCGCCCCGTCGATCGTCACCCGCACCGTTCCGGAGATGGCCGCCGTCCACAGCCGCACGATGGCCCCCGGCCCGTTGCATTCCGCGATCAGGTACTCGCCGACCCCCTTGGCGTCCGGCTCGCGCAGCACCTTCTCAAAATTCGGGATCGGCTCTCCCCCGAATCCATCCGAATTGGCGAACCAGTCCGGCCCGCCCGGCACCCGGCTCCGATGATCGTACGACGAAAACTGGATCGTGCGAAAGGCCGGCTGCGGAAAACTCGCCAGCCCCGCCATATCGATCATCTCGTCAAATAAGGTGCCCGTCGTGATCGGCTTACGGTCGGCCTGCGATGCCCCGAGAACCACAGCCGAACACGCAAACAAAACAAGGCCGCCCAGCCCCAGCTTGTGCATGATCTTCAACATAGTTCCCTCTCGTAAACACCCATCCATTAATAGATACATTTATACATCCTGTTAGTCCATATCAACCAGATACAGTCCGAAAATTCCGGGCACTCCATTATATCCGAAACCGCCCCCGAACGGATACGC
>PMBP01000137.1:5356-8661 GCA_003152975.1 Phycisphaerales bacterium
TAACAGAATCGCCCCGGTTGAGAATCGTCATTCCGACCGGAGGGCCGAAGGCCCGTAGCGGAGGAATCTGATTGTTTACCTTTCACATCTGAGCGAAGCGAAGTCCCGGTTCGGTATATCGGGATTCTCACCCTTCTCACCTTTTTGTGTCATTCCCGCGAAAGCGGGAATCCAGAACCTATCGCAAGAGGTTCGTAAGGTTCCGTTAGAGCTTCTTATGAAATAGCCGGGTCAACCCGGTTCTTTTTTGACCGAGAACGCCGCAGCGGGGTAAATAGCCGGGTTAACTCCGGCCGGATTTACACCGGGCCCAGAAGTCCGGAAAGAGCTCCTTGGCCTTGACTTCGAGTTCCTGATCGCTGATGGAGGTCAGGCGCCCTTCCACATCGTATTGATCAATCACCCAGCGGGCCAGTTCATGGACGCGAATCTTGTTGATGCGTTCGTCGCCTTTGAGGCCAAAGAACTCGTTGAGCCAATGGGCGACCCCGTCGGCGCCGCTCTTGTCGGTGATGGAGATGCGAGGCGGACGACCCAGCAGCGTCGTAGTGTCGAAGATGTTGTAGATGCGCTCGTCCTGGCGCAGGCCGCCGGCGTGGATGCCCGCGGAGGTCGTGTTGAACGCCTTGCCGGCAAAGGGGTAATTGTCCGGGATGGGCAGCCCGATCGACCGCATGTAGTCGGCCAGCTTGGTGATGACGGTGGTATTGATGCCGCACAGGCCGCCCTTGAGGGCGATGTACTCGATGATCGCCCCTTCCAGAGGCGGGTTGCCCGTTCGCTCCCCGAAACCAAAGAGCGTGGTGTTGACCGCGTTACACCCGTAGAGCCATGCGGTCCCGCCGTTGACATGGACCTTGTGGAAGTCGTTGTGCCCGTGCCATTCCAATCGGTCGGAGGGCACGCCGCACTCGCGGTTGAGCTTGTAGATCAGCTTGGGGATGCTGCGGGGAAGTTCGGCCCCGGGGTAGCTCAGGCCGAATCCCATCGTGTCGCACAGACGAACCTTGACGGACAATTCGTCCGGGGCTTTGGCGCTGAGCTCCATCAGGCGGTCAATGAAGGGCAGCACGAATCCTTCGATGTCGGACCGCGTGATGTCTTCGAGGTGGCACCGCGGACGAACGCCGGCGTCGAAGGCGGCCTTGACGACGTCACAGTAGCTGTCCATGCAGGCCTTGCGGCTGGGGAACTTGAGCTTGTGGAAGATGTGGTAGTCCGAGCAACTGGTCAGCATCCCGGTTTCCTGGAGGCCGGCCTCCTTCACCAAGCGAAAGTCACCCTTGACCGCCCGGATCCAGCCGGTGCATTCCGGGTATTTATGCCCCAGTTCTCGACAACGCCGAAGCGTCTCGCGGTCATTCTTGGTGTAGAGAAAGAACTCGGTCTGCCGGATGACCCCGTTGGGGCCGCCCAACTGGGCCAGCAGGTCGTAGATATGGACCATCTGGTCGATGGTGTACGGCGGCCGGGATTGCTGTCCGTCGCGGAAGGTCGTATCGGTGATGACGATGTCCCGGTTCTTGACCGAAGCGATATCGAACTCCACCGGCTTGCCGTCGATGATTTCAACAGCCGACCCCGACAGTCGAATCAGCGGCGGCAGGGTGTGGGGGAATCGGTCTTCCAGCAGATTCGGCCTTTCGGCGTCAACCAGCAGATGCGGCTTTCGTGCCTTATCCATAAGCGGTCCTTTCAATGGCGGGTGTGCGGTCTATCCTTCGGTCTTGACGCCCTGTTGTTTGCAGACATCGCGGATGAAATCGACGGCCCCGCCGACGGTTTCGACGGCCAGGGCGGCGTCCTCCTGCATCTCGATGCCAAACTCCTTCTCGAACATGGCGACCAGTTCGATGGACTGAACGCTCTCGGCGCCAAGATCGACGGCGAAGTTGTGCTCAGGGCGAATCTCGCCGGGTTCCAGTTTCAGGACGCGAGCGGTGACGAGTTTGATCCGTTCTTCGATTGTTGCCATTTCTGTCTCCGGTATTGCGGCTTTACTTGGCCATGGCTATGCGGCCCCTGCGGACCGCTTCGTTGCGGGCCGGGGCGGTCAGTTCAAACACGGCGTCCCACAGCGCCTGGTCGGCGTCGGTCCATTGGCAGCCCCGGCGGCTCATCGCCATCCGGGCCGTCTGATAGACGCTGGCCCGGCCGAAGCCCTTGGTGACCACCCCTTCCACGAACCACGCGAACGACGGGATGAACTTGGGCAGCGGCTTGCCCGTCGCCATCAGGACCGCCATCGCGCCGACATAGGCGCCGGTGTTGAGGAAAACCCCGATGGAGGTCTTGGTATGATCGCCGATCAATGAACCAACTTTTGTAGATCCTGTATCAACCGTTTTCTTGCTGTCCAGCATCACCGAAACGCTCGTGTAGTCGTTTTTGAGATCGCTGTTGGTCGTCAGCGCGCCCAGATTGACCCATTCGCCGACATAGGCGTGCCCGAGAAAACCGTCGTGGTACTTGTTCGAGTANNCCTTCGATGCGGGTGAACGGATGGACCTGAACCCCCTCGTCAAGATAGACCGGCCCGTGTTCGGCGTCAATGACGACCATCGGATGAAGGAGGGCCCCGGGCGCGATATAGATGTCGTTCTTGCCGCCGCGAATGGCATTCGGCTGCTCGACGGTCCCAACGATNNCCGCTGCGACCCAGCGAGGCAAAATCTTTCTGAATCTCATCCGGATTCGCCAAAACCAGGTCCCAGGTATAGTTCCAGGTTGATAGCGACCGCGGACTCTTGGGCAGCGTCCCGGCCGCCGAAGCCAGAAATGCCTCGATCGTATCGCACGGGAGTTTGGCCGCGCCGGCCCGATCGATCCGGGCATACAAGACATGCCCATCGGGGTCAAGGGCAACCTCGGAGGCGCCCGCGGCGGCTTCCAGCCCGTCGGCCTTGACCCGCCCGTCGAGAATATACAGGTCGTCCCCCGAAAGATTCGTCAGGTCATTCACCGGCCAACTTGTCCTCTGCCGGTAAACTTGAGCCATATAGTCGGGGACAAAGCAGGCGATATCCGAAAGGCCCAGCCGGGCCGCGAGCTTCTCGGCCAGCGTCCGGATCCCGCAGCGGAGTTCCCACAGGGGTCGGCTGTACGCAAGGGGGTAGAAGTTCGCCCGCAACGACTCCGTTCTGTCGATCAGAATCAACCGCATGATTCAAGTCCCCGGTTCGCCACTCTCTGGACGCCAATCGCCTGTCGCATCCGTAAACCCGCTGTCCCGTGCCCCCGACCCCATCGGTATCTCGTGTTGACGACGGGATCCCTCTTTCCACCGGAACGGAGTCGGAATTATA
>PMBP01000128.1 GCA_003152975.1 Phycisphaerales bacterium
ATTCCGGCTTTCGCCGGAATGACATACGGGCCGTTGGAGAAGCTATTATTTCGCGGGTGAATCAACCGGCTCTTTTTTCAGCGGCGTGGTCCACAGATAAATCGTATGAGCGGCCTTCACATTTTTGTCATCGAGCCGGACAACCTTGTCGGGCGTGACGCCGGGCATATCGAAATCGTGGGAGACGATCCGCGAGCCGGGCTTGAGGGCCTCCAACTGGGGGATGAGTTTGGCATTCAGTTCCGGAAGCAGGTAGAGGGTGATCACGCTGGCGGGGCTGAGGTCCACGCCGAAGATGTCCTTTTCCTCGATGGTCACACGGTGGCCGACCTTGTTGGCCTCGACATTGGCCCGCGAGTCCCGGACCCGGTCGGGGGAGATGTCGTAGCCGACGCCTCGGCAGCCGAATTTTAGGGCGGCGGTGACGACGATGCGGCCGTCTCCACAGCCGAGGTCGTAAACACTGTCGTCCTTTGTGACCGCGGCCAGCTCGAGCATCGTATCGACGACAAACTGAGGGGTCGGGACATAACCGACATCCAGCGGGCGAAGGGAGGCGGTTTTGGACGGGACGGCCGGATTCCGCCGCGGGGGGGACGGGAGTTTGACGCCTTCGATTTTTTGGGAGGTGCCGAGGGAATTGGCAATTTCTCCGTGAAGTTTCCTTCCCTCCCATTGGCCGATGAAATGGACTTCCAGCATCTGATCCACGAACAACACTGTCGGTGTGAAGCTGATATTGTTTCCCTCAATTAACACTTTTTCGATCTCCAATACACCATACAGGCCGCTCAGGTCGGGATACACGGTCAATATCTGGTTATGGGGGCCGGATTCGGTGACGATCTGGAGATTCCACTTACCGATGGCGCCGCCGCCGAGGCGTTTGGCCGCGAAGGAACCTGGGCCCGAATCGCCCTTGAAGGCGCCGGACAGCGCGTCGCCCCTGATGGTTCCCTGGAAGGCGGATTCGCCCGGGGTATCCTGGACTTTCCCGATCCGCTTAAATGTGAGTTTGGGGCTCACAAAGGCAATATCGGAGATGGAATACTCTCCCGACGGGGACTTCCATTGGGCTGAGAGAACGCCGGCCTTGTCGGCGGAGATGACCAGCGAGGCGGGAGATTCCCGACCGTCGATCTTGGTTTTTCCTTCCCAGATCCCCACGATCCGGGGCATGGGACGGATCCATTTGCCGGTGACCTTTGATTGGCCGCGCTGCTCCTCGGTAAGGGACCCCGTCAGGGTTTCGCGGTCGACGGAACCGGTGAACGACGCGATCGAGGTTTGGTCCCCGAATCGATCGATCCGCTTGAAGTTCAACTGGTAGTTGGCATACTCCAGTTCGGCCAGATAGCCGACACCCCACAGGGAAATCCATTGGCCGAGGAGCTTGCCGGAGTCGTCTTCGGAGAACGACAGGATGGCCGAAAGTGTGTGGCCGTCTTTATCGACCTGGGTCAACTGCCAGTCGCCCCAGATGTTGTCACCGTCGGCAATCGGCTCGGGGACTGGGGCGGCCAGGGCGGGCGGAACGAGGATGGCCAGGACGGCCAGAGCCAGCGAAACGCTTTTTCTGCGGGTACCTTGTACGCTCATGATGAACTCCAGTTGTCGACAATCTCTCATTTCCCGGCCGGAACCGCAGGCCGGATGGGGCGGAGGATAAACCCTTCAGGCAAAGGCATGGGATTGACGGGGGCATCTCGGAGTCCGAAAGTATTGCCGATGATCGTCCCCTGATCGTCCATTCCGACAATGAACCATCGTTTCTCGGAAAGTTCCCTGGGATTGATGAGCACTGGCTTATGATCCGGCTCTAAAATCCAGTTATTCCATTTGTCCGGACGGATCTGAAATCGTCCAATGCTCCAAGGCGAACGAACTTCAACCACGGCAAACCGATCCGTTAACGGAATCGAATTGGCGTGCATCGTCCTGTAATTCCATGAAATCGAACGGCTCTTTCCGAGTTTATGATGATACAAGACCATTTCTCCCCGTTTGTCTTTATCATAAGTTCGGATCAATATCCAGCCNNTTCACAAGAATGCATGATGGCCCGAAGGCGATTGAAATCCTCCAACGATCATTCCATCCTCAGTCATCCCGCTGATCGATACCGATATTCCGTTGAGGGGTTCGATATCGAAAATTCCATCATTGGGATCGTAGAAAAAAACGCCCTTGGCAGAGGTCTGTTTCCTTTCCCATAGACCGACGATTATACCCTTGTTATTGATCTTGACGGCTTCGGAATCGGCATTGGGAAACGCGGCGCGGACGGGAACGATTTGAAATCCCCGTTGGGGATCCCAGCAAAAGGCGTCTTTGGAATCGTTGGGACCCGAGACTCTACCGACAATCACGCCACGATCATTGATGTCAATCTGATCAGCCCGATATTCCTTCGGTATTGGAAGGGCTTGGGTGCGGCCGGTGGGATCGATCGTATAAACGGCTGTGATTCCCCCGGATCGAACCGATGGACGGGCAACCATTTGCCCGGAGGAGTTGATGGCAATAACCTGGAGGGGACCCCCATTGGGATCGGTC
>PMBP01000277.1 GCA_003152975.1 Phycisphaerales bacterium
CGACAATGTCGAACAGCGGCTGTATGTCAAGCTCTCCGATGCCCAGGGACACGCGGGGATCGCGGCTCTCCCGGCCTATGCCGCACAGGCGGGCGGTTGGAGCCCGTGGAGTATCGACCTGAGTACGATCGCGGGGCAGGGCGTCAACCTGGCCGCGATTGCCAAGGTCACCATCGGCGGCGGTGACGGCAACAAGTCTAAACAGGCCGCGGGGGATACGGATACCCTCTGNNTCTTCAATTCGGCGGGGCAGGAACTCTATGCCGACGCCAATGGAGACTGCCGCGTCGATCTGGAAGACTTTGCGGCGCTGGCGGCCGAGTGGCTCAACAACGGGGTATCGGTGACGCCGTAACGATTGTTCTGATCGCTATCAGTGCATTTCGACCGCGCAGGAACCGACACCGCGGCGATAAAAGTTGAACTGGACATTCGGATGCTCGGCCAGCAGTGACATCGGCACGGCCGAATCGGTGATTTTCTTGCCGATCATCAGGGTTGTCAGCCGCATGCCGAGGGCGTTGTCNNTTCCAGGTCTCGACCGGGCCGACCGTCAAGGCCTGCGTCGGCACGCCGGTAACGATGCCGCCGCCGGAAGTGCGGGCGTTCTGCATCAGGGTGATCGGGTGCAGATCGACGATGCGCGTCGTCAACTTGCGGTACTCGGCCGGCGCGGGAGGATTGTCTGCATAGCGTCCTTCTCGCCGGACGGGATCGTTGAAGGCCCAGTGTTTGGTTTCGCCTTGGCCGCCCTGCATGACGGCGCAACGGACGCCATCCCAACTCTGGATATACTTGCGGGTGTCGGCGGCGGGGAAATGCAAATTCACGGCCGGCATACGAAGTTTTTTATCGATGCGATTAAAGCACAACTCCATGTCGGCCTTGCGGAAGGACAGGGGGTGATCGGGGCCGACTTCCTTGTCGCTGATGACCCACTCGTCCATGCCCCAGAAGTGGGCGTCCTTTTTCTTGAGGTCCAGTCCCAGTTCGTTGACGAGGCGGGCAACAAGCGGAAGCTGCTCAGTGGGGCCGATGGGGCCGCAGATCCCCACGGGATTGTCCGGCGTCGATTGCATCCAGGCCGTGATGTATTCAAGGGCCTCGGCCAGGTAGAAATCCTCCAGCGTATCGTAGAAGACCACGCGAAAGCCCTTACGGGACATCTGCTGCATGTCGGTGATCGACAGGCGGGCGGCATCCTGAAGGATGTCTTCGTCGAGGGTCGTGTAATCCCACCATTCCGGGGCGAGTAAGCTGAGTTTACGTGCCATAGGGACCTCTTTGTCTTAGCGGGCGGTTCGAACGAGATCGCCGAGTTCTTTTGTCAGCAGGTTGTCCAGCGGAAAACTGTGGCCGCGATGCTGGCGGAAGGCCTCGGCAAACTCGCAGTTTGCCTGGCGACCTCGCAGCCGGCCGTGCCGCTTCATCGCGTCGAGGTATTCATCGACGCCGTGATGGGCCAGCAGCCAGTCCCGCTGGCTGGCGTGGCAGGCCAGCATCCGGGTCTTGATGTATAGGACCGCCGAGATATCGACCATCGCGTCGGCGGGAGTCGGCACGCCGTATTTGTCCTTGGCGTCAACGGGGTCCATGTAGTACAGGCACGGGATCCGGTGGAACGGTTCATCGCCGGGTGTGGGGATGTTGGGGATGCCGGCGGCAAAACAGGCGTTCCAGACCAGGCGGCTGGTGTTCTCGTGGTCGGCCATATAGTCGTCCGGGCTGGGGGCAAAGACCAGGTCCGGCCGGACCCGGCGGATCAGGCCGATGACCTTGAGCAGAGCCGGCCGATCGTAGAGGATGAACATGTCGTCGCATTCGAGGCAGTAGTAAGTTCCGCCCAGCAGGCCCGCGGCGGCGGCCCCCTCGGCCCGGCGGATACGGCTGATCTCCTCGCGGGTACGGGTCATCGTGCCGCAGTCGCCCGGGGTCAGGGAGGCGGTGTGGACCTCCCAGCCCTTTTGCCGCAGCAGGGCCAGCGCCCCAGCGGCCATGAACTCCACATCGTCCGGGTGAGCCCCGATGGCAAGAACTGTCTGTGTCATTCGATTGCTCCTGAGTGATTTCGGGCTGTATCCTACCCTGAAACCGAACCGGTGTAAATCCTCCGGTTTTAGTTGTGCGGAATTGTGGTTTTGGGCTTGACAAACAGCGGAAAAAGGATTCAATATCCCCTTCCTGTCGGCCGGAGTCGGGCCGAGGATACGAGACCTATTTGGGAATAGGACTATGGACAATCCAATCATTAGCGTGAAAAACCTGCGGCGGACCTTTGGCCCGGTGGTGGCGGTCGATGGCATCAGTTTCGATGTCGGCCAAGGCGAGGTCCTGGGATTCCTGGGCCCCAACGGGGCCGGCAAGAGTACGGCCATGAAGATGCTGGCCTGTTTCCTGCCGCCGGACAGCGGCACGGCAACCGTGTGCGGCCATGACATTCTGGCCGATTCGGTGGGCGTGCGAAAGTCGATCGGCTATCTGGCGGAGAATGCCCCGGCCTATCCGGAAATGACGGTGGCCGGGTTCCTGGGCTTTGTGTGCGACGCCCGCGAAATCAAAGGCGCCGCTCGGCGGCAGGCCCTGGACCGGGTGGTCAAGACCTGCTCGATCGAGTCGGTCTATCACCAGACCATCGAGACCCTGTCGAAGGGATATCGACGCCGGGTGTGCCTGGCCCAGACCCTGATCCACGATCCGAAGGTGTTGATCCTGGACGAGCCGACCGACGGGCTGGANNACCCACATCCTGGAAGAGGTCGAGGCAGTCTGCACCCGAACGATCATTATCGCGAGGGGCAAGGTCATGGTGGATTCGACTCCGGAACAGCTCAAACAGAAATATCACGCGTCTCTGGACGAGGTCTTCCGTAAGATCACCAAGACCCGTCAGGTGGCCTGATGGTTTCCGTCAATCGAAAGGGGATTGAGCGATGAATGGATTTCTTTCCGTATTCAAACGCGAACTGAAGGGCTACTTCGCCACGCCGGTGGCGTATGTCTTTCTGGTCATCTTCCTGTTTTTTTCCGGCTACCTGACTTTTAAGCAGGGCTTTTTCGAAATCCGGCAGGCCGACCTGCGGACCTTCTTTGTGAAC
>PMBP01000235.1 GCA_003152975.1 Phycisphaerales bacterium
GCCCTTTTGCCCCGCTGCGGCGTTCTTGGTCAAAAATGTCCTCAGCGTATTTTCAAATACGCTTCCGGTCCTTTTTGGCCTGCGGCCTTGCATCGGGCCAAAACTTCTCGCCCAAAACAGCCTATAATCAGACAAAACCATAAATCATTTCGTAGAAACCTGCTGAAACTGGAGTTATGATGAAAGCGTCAAAACCCTGTGAAATAACCGGGTTACGGCGCACGACCGAATCATTGAATGAGGATACCATGGAAGCACTGACTCAACGGTTTGAGACGCCCAACGGGGCGGTGGAAGGCATCGTCGTCGTCTGGCCGGGGTTCAAGATCCTGATGATCACCGGCCGCAAGGGGTTTCTCGCCTGCCCGGCCTTTGACCTGGCCTGCTGCCAGGATTTCGGCGCCGCCGCGGCGATCGTCGAAAGCGGACCCAGCAATCCCATCGGCACGCTGGAGCGGTTCTGCGACCGCAAGATCACCCGCATCAACGACAAGGCCAGGGACCTGGGCATCCGCGAAGGAATGATTGCCAAAGAGGCCTTTGCTTTGATCGCGTAAGGTTTACCCGTTGGCGTACTTGGTGGTCACATACACCGCCTGGGTTGCCAGCAGGTTGGGTAACAGCCAGAGGGGACGGGCGCTGGTCTTGCCCAGCGGGATCTTCTTTTCGATCCGGATTCCCAGCTCCTGGCAGAACTGGTCGAAGTCCCTCAGCGACAGGAAGTGAATGTTCGGCGAGTTGTACCAGCGGAACGGCAACTGCCGTGTCTGTGGGGCCCGGCCGCCAAACGTCATCTGCAGCCGGCAGGTCCAGTGCGCGAAGTTCGGGAAGCTGACGATCACCCTCTTGCCCACGCGGATCAGTTCCCGCAGGACCTTCTCCGGGTCGCGGACCGTCTGCATCGTCTGCGAGAGGATCACATAGTCGAAGGTGTCGGCGGCGTACTGCCCCAGCCCGCGGTCGATATCCCACTGGATCACCGACAGCCCCCGCTGCACGCAGTGGACCACCATGTCTTGGTCGAGCTCCATGCCCTCGCCATCGACGCCCCGGTCGTGGATCAGCCGGCCCAGCAGTTCGCCGTCGCCGCAGCCGACATCCAGCACGCGGCTGCCCGGTTCGATGAGCGACTCGATGAGCTCGTAATCCACACGCATCCGCGTGGCGCGGTCGGTGAGCTTGCGTTTGGGCGATGGAAGCGACTGGCCGCCCGGCCCCTGTCCCTGCAGCGAGCGGCGGGTGTTCTCCAGGAATCCGCCGATCAGGTCGCCCAGCGTTCGCGGCTCCAGCAGGAAGGCGTCGTGGCCGTAGGGCGAGCGGATGTTGCAGAAGCTGACATTCTTATCCAGGCCGATCAGGGCGTTGACGATCTCCTCCGACTGTCCGGCGGTGAAGAGCCAGTCGCTGGTGAAGCTGAGGACCAAAAACCGCGCCTCGACATTGGTGAAGGCCTGCCGCAGCGAGCCGTACTCGGTCGCCAGGTCGAAGTAATCCATCGCCTTGGTGATGTACAGATAGCTGTTGGCGTCGAACCGCTCGACGAAGGTCTGGCCCTGGTAGTCCAGGTAGGTCTCGACGGCGAACTCCGACTGGAAATCGTAACGGTACTCGTCGGCGTTGCGAAGCTGCCGGCCGAACTTCTCGTGCATGCTCTGCTCGGACAGGTAGGTGATGTGCCCGATCATTCGCGCGATGGATAGTCCCTGATCCGGGCCTGTTTTGTCGTGGTACTGCCCTCCGGAGAAATTCCCATCGGCCAAAATCGCGTTGCGGCCCACCGCGTCGAACGCGATCGACTGGGCGTTGAGCCGCGTTGTCGAGGCGATGACCATCGCGCCGGAGACCATCTTCGGGTACGAGATCGCCCACTGCAGGACCTGCATGCCGCCCATCGAGCCGCCGATGACCCCCAGCAGCCGACGAACGCCCAGCTTGTCCAAAAGCAGCTTCTGGACATCCACCATATCGGCAATCGTAATGATCGGAAAATCCAGGCCGTACGGCTTGCCCGTGGCCGGATTGATCTCCGAGGGGCCCGTCGTGCCCGAACAGCTCCCGATGACATTCGAGCAGATGACAAAGTACTGGTCGGTGTCGATGGGTTTGCCGGGACCGACCATGATGTCCCACCAGCCCGGCTTGCGGTCGCCGGGGGTGTTGAACCCGGCCACATGCGCGTTGCCGCTGAGGGCATGGCAGATCAGGATGGCGTTGTCCTGCGTCTCCGAGAGCGTCCCGTAGGTTTCGTAGGCCACATCGATCGGGCCCAGCGTCTTGCCGCACTGCAGCAGCATCGGCGCATCCGGCTCGACGACGCGAATCGTCCGCGTCTCAACAAGGCCAACGGATTGGGGATGATGGATCGACATAGAAATGATTACGCGTCGCTAATATTCAGTTTGTGGGAGGTGGAGACGCCGGCGGAGTGACGGCCCCCTGCGCCTTCTGTTGTTCCTGTGCCAGCAGATCGCCCACCGTGGGTTTGTCCAGGTGGCCGCCCTCGGTCAGGATCCGGACCTCGTCGGCGTCGAGGGTCTCGTATTTCAGCAGGGACTTGGCGATGGCGTCGAGCTTGTCCTTGTTGGCGTCGATCAGCGTCCGCGAGTCGCGGTAGGCCTGATCGATGATCTTTTTGATCTCCTGGTCGATCAGCTCGGCGGTCTTCTGCGAATAGTCATTCGACGGATTATAATAGTATCCCTCGCGGGAGGAATCCCCGGAATAGTTAATCAGTCCCATCTGTTCGCCCATGCCCCAGGTCATCACCATCTCGCGGGCGATCAGAGTCGCCTGCTGGATATCCGACTGGGCGCCGCTGCTGATGTCATCGCAGAACAGTTCTTCGGCGATCCGGCCGCCAAAACAGACCTCCAGCAGGGCCATGCAATACCGCCGCGTGTAAAAGTGCCGGTCCTTTTCCGGCAGGGCGAAGGTGGCTCCGCCCATGCTGCCGCGGGGAATGATGCTGACCTTGTGCAGCGGGTCGGCGTCCTTGAGCATCGACTGCACCAATGCGTGGCCCGCCTCGTGATAGGCCGTCAGCCGCCGGTCGCTCTCATCGACGGACCGGCTCTTTTTCGCCCGGCCCCAGCGGATCTTATCGCGGGCCTCTTCCAGATCGGTCATCTCGACGAAGTCCTTGTTGGCCATGCTGGCGCTGATCGCCGCCTCATTGATCACGGCCTCCAGCTCGGCGCCGCTGAACATCGGCGTGACCCGGGCCAGCCGCTCGAAATCGACATCGGGACCGAGCTTGACCTTGCGGGCGTGGACCTTGAGGATCTGCGCCCGCCCCTTGAGGTCCGGCAACGGCACATTCACCGACCGGTCAAACCGCCCCGGCCGCGTCAGGGCCGGATCGAGAATGTCGGCCCGGTTGGTCGCCGCGATCACGATCACCTGGTCGTCGGTGTCGAAGCCGTCCATCTCCACCAGGATCGCGTTGAGCGTCTGTTCCCGCTCGTCGTGGCCGCCGCTGACAAAGCCTGGCCCGCGCTTCTTGCCGATCGCGTCGATCTCATCGAGGAAGATGATGCACGGCGGATTTTCCTTGGCTTGTTTGAAAAGGTCGCGAACCCGGCTGGCGCCGAC
>PMBP01000013.1 GCA_003152975.1 Phycisphaerales bacterium
CTGCTCAGGCTGTAATCCTGGCGCGGTAATTTTTCCTGATTCTCGGCGGCATAGGTATTGGCCATAATGCCCCATTGGTGAAGATTATTTTTACAGATCGTTTTGCGCGCGGAGATCCGGGCCCGTTTCAGGGAGGGCACTATAATCGCAAGCAGCAGGGCAATCACGGCGATGACAACCAGTAACTCGATCAGTGTAAATCCTTTTCGCTTCTTCATGACCGGATCTTCCCACAAACTGTTGTGTCCGAAATCATTCGATCCATCCAAGCGACGACTTACCATATCGTCATGATTTCCGACTGCAAAGACTCGCAAAGCCGCCGACACACATCCTGTTAACCCAAGGTGTCAAACCTGATGATTAACGAAGGGCATAAAATCCACATTGAGCTCCATGCACGGGTCATGGAAGCCCCCAAATCTGATATTTTGGGGCCGGACACCGGATGTCCGGCATCCGGCCCTTGTAAGTCAATGAACTACTGCTGATACCGCTTCAAGATTTCTTTGTCCCCGTGGTTAGGGGCAATCCGGGCTGTAGCACGCCATCCAGTTGGCCGCCATGGCCGCGAAATCTTCCATATCCACATCGCAGTCACGGTCAACATCACCGGCCTTCCAGGCGAATCCGGGTTGCGCCTGGGCAAAGGCACAGGCATCGGCGTATACGGTAATCGTCATGGTATCGGAGGCAGACTTTTGTCCGTCGTTAGCCGTCAACTGCAGGACATAGGTACCCGCTGCCGTCAGGCTGACCTGCGCATCCACGGCGGCAGGATTGGTAAAGGTTGCCGCACCAGCAGCCGGCTCGCTGACTACCGTCCATAGCGCCGTTACAGGAGCGGGCTGGCCATCGTCAACCACCGTTGCATCGATCGTGACCACTGCCATACCCAGGGTTAGCCAGGTTTGCACATCGGATCCGGCATCCACCGACGGCGGGAAGTTGCCCACTTCGAAGCTGACCATCTTCCCCTTATGAGCGCCTTCTCCATCGACCCCATCCACGCGCCAGTAGTACTTGTTCGGATAGCTCAACGGTCCGGGGACAGCCACCGATGTTACCAGTTGATTGTTGACAATCTTGACCGGAGCATTAGCAGGACTATTCCCATACCACCAGACATCAACGCCCGTGGCGCCGGCCGGATTCTTCCAGCTCAAGGCGGAGACATCTGTGGACTTGACCAGTTGACCGTCGACAGGCTTATGGTCATAGGCATACCCGGGAACAACCCCATTAGAATACAGGGCTGCCACGCCGGCTGCATCCAGCGGAACATTCATGACCACCACATCATCGATCAGGCCGTTGAAGTCCAGACCGTCGCCCGATCCACCCACAAAGGTGTGATGTCCTGAAATATAGGGATCCAACCGATCGCAGTTGCTCACGGCGACTTGGACTCCATCAATGTAGATCTTGAAGTTGTTGGTGGTGACCGAATCATCAAAGGTCACAGCCAGATGCCGCCAGATCTTCTCACCGGCATAGGAATTGGGAGTTGTCACGCTGGCCACATACGCATGCGACACCGAGATTTGGTTGTTCATCTGAATGCTCATGGTGTACGCGTAGTGATTCCCCGGCGCAAAGAAACCGAACATCTGATCATAATAATTCCCGCCCATGCTCTTGAACCACATCGCCACGGTGTATCCCAATCCGCCGGCATTGGAGGGAACAACTCCACTCATGGAAGCCAGGCCGCAATCGACTACGCCGTTGTCATTCACATTCAAGACACCCGAATTCCTATCGGCGTCGAATTGTGTAACCGCCTTGTTGTTCAGAAGGCCGTCCTGCCAGGGGAAATTGCCCAGATCGGCCACCTTATCGCCGGCCTTGAGCCCCACCACATTAAAGTCATAGTACCTCGCTAGATTCGGGGATGTGGAAGTCCCAATCTGATACCCGGTCGTGAAGGACCAGACGGTTCCCTTGGTTACTCCTAACAGGTTATCGCTATCAACCCGCCAATAATATGTCTTTTCGGGGGCTAGAGTCCCCGGGGCCATCGTGGTAGCCAGAGTCTGTAGATAGATCATGTTCGGATCGGTCTTTGCGGAGGTGCTGTTGGCGTCGGCCACATCTTGAGCATTCGTGCCGAAATAAACTTCGGCCCATTGGGTCTCGGATCCGGCTGTCCAACCCAGGGTCTTGGTCGTAGAAACCGAAACCTCGCCATTGAGCGGCTCCGGATTGGTAGCCGCTCCGGTGGCATTTGATACGGGAGTGAACCCGGCGGCATAGAGTTGGATAACCTCGCCGGCCGTCAAGGCTGCGTTAATGACATACACCTGGTCGATCAATCCCGTGAACCGGTCGCCGCCGCCCATGGCGCCGATCTGAATATTGGTGATGTTGGTGTTGATATTCCCGTTGTTGACCGACTTGGAGGAGGTCACCATGCCGTCCACATACATATACATCTTGTTGGCGGCATTATCAAACACGCCAACGACATGATGCCAATTTCCATCACTGGTCGACTTGCCGGCGTACAACTCGGCAACGCCCTCAACGGTGAAGCGGCAATCGGAGGGATGCCCCAGATGCCAGACGCGACCGGGATTCGTTGCGGCCACAACCGTATCCCAACCCCCAGCCGTGGTCTTGATCCACGCCGCTACGGTCAGCGAACTGCCGGAAGCGAAACTGTATTTCCCGCCCGCACTTGTCGCGATGTCCACATAATCTGCGCCCGTATACTGGTTGACAGATAGGACACTGTCGGCTGCAGNNTCGGCAATGATTTTAGCCGATCCGCCGTTTAGAATTCCATCGATTGCCGGGGCCATACCGCTATCGGCGGTCGTTCCGGGTGTCACCGTCCCGACCTCATTAAAGGTATACACCCCTACATCGTTGGGTTCCGACCATGCCCAGCCGGCCAAAACCATGGTTCCCAACATCAAAACAGACAGTACACTCTTCATGGCACTCTCCTTTCCAAACAACTTATTTTGTTCGAAACGACTTGAAACGACACGCTCATTCCACCTGATACGAATTCATCCTTCACACTACTCCTGCATTCTCATTCCTTATCCCGGCCTGTAGCAGCGTCATAGTATCAAGCACTTCCGGTTGCCTTGCCTCCGTACATTCAACAATATTTTGTTTGTCTTGCCAGCGCCCCTCCCCATATTGCATTCGCACCCGTAAATCGCCTGCATCGATCTGCTATGTCATTCTCACCTCGCTTTCCTGTCGGGCCGCCTGACATTGTGGCGTATTCATCGGCCGGGCGCCGCCACCGTCCCTAAATCCTCATATTCCGTAGGCAGTTCGATATGCCTGTATTTCTGGTCATCCGCTTCGATCTGGATCTCCATCATCAAATTGATGGCCTGCCGTCCCATCTCCTCCCAATTGACTACCATCGTGGAGGTCGGCGTGAATCCGACATTGCTGACCGTGGAGTGGCGATGCCACCCGTCGTATCCGATAATGCTGAGATCTTTCGGAACCTTCAGCCCCTTGGAGGTCACGACCTTCCGGATGTAATAAGCGATCAGGTCATTAGCTGCGATAACCGCCGTCGGCATGGGTTTGATCTGCAGGATTCGTTCGGATAGACGGGTCAGGTCGTTTTCATAGGAACCCGTATTAAAATCGTTAAACACCCCGTTAGAATAATGTTCCCGGACGAGCATTCGCTCATCATAGCTCAACCCGACCATATTCAGACCCGCTAGATAACCAAGTTCCCTCTGATGAAAGGTGTATTCGAGATTTTCCTTATTGTACAGAACCGCAAATGCTATCCTCCGATGCCCCAGCTTAGCCAAGATTTCCACCGCATTCAACACAGATTCCTGGTTGTTGCTGTTCACGGAACTGACATTCACCTTTGGGAGTCGGTTATCTACGATTACCACATTGATATTACGGTCTTGGAATTCGTGAAGGATTTCGGAACCGATTTTGCCAATGACGATCACGCCGTCGGCTTTTTGGTAGGGGAATCGTTTGAGATCGTTCTGATCATGGATGACATAGTAGCTGGAATAGAGGCCGCTTTGCTGCATCTGGGAACAGATCCCGGAAAATACAACATCATAGGCCATGATGCCCCGGCGACAAGTTACTGTAAAAATCTGAAGACCTTCGGACTTGGATCTCATCTTCGAAAAGATGCGC
>PMBP01000010.1 GCA_003152975.1 Phycisphaerales bacterium
GATGAACGCCCGTGCGGAACGATTTGTCCGGGCCATCAAGTATGAGTGTTTGAACAAGTTGATCCTGACCAACGAAGCCCAACTGCGCTATGTACTGGATGTGTACCTCCCCTATTATCATCACGAGCGGTTTCATAAAGGATTGGGCCGAATGATTGAGCCAATACCGGAGTACCAGTCCGTATCCGGAGAGATTGTCTGTGTGGAACGCCTCGGCGGCCTGTTAAAATCGTATCATCGCAAGGCCGGATGAGGCATCCGATGGGTTTTGATACCCGACGACAAGACCCAAAGGGTAATTCCAGCGGGATTGACAAGTAAAAAGACAGGCGGAAAGGAACAGAAGCAGAAAGCTTCGGCGTCATTTGGGCGCGCATTTCTTCAGTGTGTCGTCAGTATGTCGCCAGGGTGTTTCCTGTTATTGGCCTAAAAAAGCACGCATAACCCTTTTATTCACAAGCACTTACAAGCGGGCCAACGGCCTTTTAAGCCGTAGGTCCTGAATTCGAGCCCCAGCAGGTGTTCCGCCAAGAAAAGGATCCCCGTCTGGCCACGCGTATCCGGGCCGTGTATCTGGCGTTGAAGGGGAAAACGGCTCCGGAGATTGCCGGGACCCTGGGCTACAGCCGTCGTCGCGTTCAGGATTGGATTTATGCCTATAATCGCAAGGGGCTGAAGGGCTTGCAGGACACCCCCGGTCGAGGGACTCGCGGCAAGTTGAATCCGGATCAGATCCAATGGCTCCGTCAGCGTCTGGACGAAGGTCCCCGACCGGAAGACGGCGTCTGTGTTCTGCGGGGCAAAGAGATTCAGCGTATTCTGCGTCGGCAGTTTGATATCCAGTACAGCCTCAGTGCCGTGTATGCCTTGTTGCACCGGCTGGGCTACAGCTATGTATCCTCCCGGCCGGAGCATCCCAAGGGCGATCCACACGCCCGTGAACGCTTTAAAAAAAGTCGGTGATCAGGTCCGGCAATTCCGTCTTGATCATCCTGGAATGACGGTTCAGGTGTGGTTTCAGGATGAAGCCCGGTTTGGCCAACAGGGAACCCTGACCCGGCAATGGGCCCTTCGGGGAACCCGGCCCACCGCATGGCGACAGACCCAATATGATTACCTCTATGTCTTCGGGGCGGCCTGTCCGCAAACCGGCCAGACGGTCGGATTACTAGCGCCGTATCTGAATACCGACACCGTCAATGCCTTCTTCCAGCAATTTGAGAAGGAAGTGGATCCCCGGATTCAGGTCTTTCTGATCTGGGATCAGGCCGGTTTTCATACCTCCGACAAAGTTCGGATTCCTCCGAATGTGACGCTGGTGTCGTTGCCACCCTATTCGCCGCAACTGAACCCGATCGAAAAGCTCTGGCAGTATCTGCGGCAGCATTACTGGTCCAACCGCGTCTATGACAATTATGACCAGTTACGGCAGGCCGCCAATGACGCGTGGAAAAGGGTGTGCCTAAAGCCCAAAAAGGGCAAATCCATCTGCCGAGCCACCTACCTCAAACGCGCATTTTCTTAGTGCGATTGGTATTACAGATTCCTTTCATGGAGGATTGGCGAGTGAGGAAGAGGGCGATTGGGAGGACATACGATCATGCACTTTCTGTGTAGTATTCATTATATTTCCATAGGTCATCATGGCACATCGATTGTAAGGGAATCACAGGTATGGGCAAAGAAATTCATTGCTGGTAGATCCATCAGGAGTCGGGAAAACCCTGACGGTAAGAGCAATCCTCAACGAATTGGCTAATTGGTACCTGAATGCCTACCATGATTCCACCACGCGATGTTCTTCCGGTCTGAGGTTTGCCTGATACTCGCGTCATGGAATTATGGGTAGCAGAATGTGAGATGGATGTTCCTTATCATGGTAGATTGTCTGTGCCGTCTTTTGCCACTTCGTGCCGGTTCCGAAGGGCTCACTGGTATTCAGATTGCGGTCGAATCGAGGGAAATTGCTGCTCGAGATCTCCACACGGATTCGGTGACCGGCCAGAAAGCAATTGCTGGTAACCCACAGGTCGATCTCATAGCGGTACGCCGTGTTCGGCTCCAGGGACACCATCTGATTCGGCGATTCTCGGAAAGAGATGCGTCGGATGCCATCGCAGAGGTTGAACGGCCGTCCGTCGGGGTGGACATCGAGGAGCTTGGCGGTCCAGTCGGTATCGGTCCCCGATGTGGCGGCATAGAGAATCACCTTTATCGGTCCGGTAACCTCCAGCGGGTTGATTAGGATCGGGCTCGAATACACGAGGACATCGTTGCGTTCCTCCACCCGGCTTTGGTCGCGCGGACCGGCCGGACATCCAAACAGATTGCATCCGCCCAGCGTGGGAACCGGATCATCGGGGTCGTAAGTGAACCGATCGACCGACTCTTGGCCCGGGGCAAGGGCGCTCAACATCCCGTCGCCCTTCAGCGAATTTGCGGAACCGTTGCTATGGAAATAATATTCCGTATAGCGGGTTCGCTCCAGTGGCCAGGTTGCCTCGTCTCGCCACACATTGCTTCCCATTACGAAGATACGAAACGCCGGGTAATGATCCATCCCATTGTGTTGGCCCTTGAGACAATAGTCAAACCATTGAGCATGGATGTCGCGGAGGTTCATGACGGCGGTCTTGCCGAAATCAAGATCGCCCACCGTACCGTTGGAGCTGACGCCGTGGACCCACGGCCCCATCACGACATGCTGTTTCGTCCGGGCCTGCGGCGAGCGTGACGAGGTCCCAACGGCGTTGATATGGTCCAGCGTGCTTTTCGCGAAGACATCATACCAACCGCCGATCGCAAGGATCGGTACCGTAATATCCTGCCAGTGGTTCCTTGCGCTCCGTGCAGCCCAGTAGTCGTCATACACCGGGTGAGCCACCCAGGCCCGCATGTAGGGCACAGTCCGGCCCAGCGCCCGGTCCCACTCGCAAAGAGGCAAAGTTCGATAGGCGGTCAGCCATTTTTCAGGGGACCAGCCCGCGATCGGGGCGGGATCCTGCGGGGATTGGGATACAATGCTTCCCCATCCCATCATCAAGGCCAGATTGAATGCACCGCCAACATACACTCCATCCCCATAGGGGTCCACCAGCGGCACAAAAGTAACCATGCCTTTGAGGTATTCCCCGGCGCCCGGCGCGGAAATCCACTGTGTAAATCCCAGATACGAGCCGCCCGTTGTCCCGATCACGCCATTACACCAGGGTTGCGCGAGAATCCACTGGAGCGTGTCCTGCCCGTCGGCCGCCTCATTCACGAACGGGTTCCAGACGCCCTCGGAGGTCCCCCGTCCGCGACAATCCTGGCTGATCACCACATAACCGCGGGTCGCGTGGTAAGGGCCGTCACCAAGCTCCGATACATCGTCCTTGCCATAAGGTGAACGCAGTAAGATGGTGGGGAATTTCTCATCGGATTTCGGCAAAAACAGATTGGCCGACAAGCGGACTCCATCCCGCATGGGAATCTTCACCTCTTTGCGGACCTCCGTCTCGTAGGTTTGTTGAGCGACACAAAAGCCCCACGAGCCAAGCAACAACCAGACAACAGATATACCAGCAGTTGAATGGCGATAGTTGACCATGTCCTGATCCTTTCAATGTCGTAATATCCCGTGATCGGGAATGTTACTGCCCATCTCGCAGATCCAGTGTATCCCATGGGGAGAAAATTTCCCATCTCATTCTGTGGACTTTCGCACTTTTTAAGGGTGGTAGATGATGGATTCGGTCGTCTATAATCAAAACCATACCAACCTTCCGATGCAAGATTGTTCAAATCTGGATTCGGGAGATTGGTATGGCTACGATACCCCCTATATCGACTTGGAACGAACTGGTCCAGCAATTTTTTCCGGTGTTCACGCATCCGACAGCCCCGGTGTTCCTGCGGCTGACCGTGGGCTGGGTTCTGTGTACCGTCCGGAGGACGATTACCGGCATCTTCCCGTTTGCCGATCCGTCCGGCCTTCGGTCCCACGATATCTACCATCGCTTCCTTCCCGACGCCCATTGGGACCTGTCGGCGATGTGGAATCTGCTGGCCGGGTATCGGATTCGGACCTTTGCTCCTTCCGGAACGATCCTGCTGGACCTG
>PMBP01000319.1 GCA_003152975.1 Phycisphaerales bacterium
CCCACCGCAGGATGCCCTTCTTCTGCACCGTGCGGACATACTCGGCGTCCTTGCTGAGCTCATGTGACATCGGCAACAAGGCCACCTCGACATTCGGATTGTCCGCATACGGAATCCGTTCCAGCAGCCGTAGCTTGACGGTCTGGTTCTTGTAGTTGCTCAGCTCGATGCGGTACTGCTGCTCGTCGTTGCGGTTGCCCCACAGCGTCTCGACCTTCTTGTCCTTGAACTCGCGGACCACCTGCACCTGCGAATCGATCCCGAACCCGGCCGTAAACGGCTGGCCGATCGTGACCAGTCCCATCTCGCCCTTGCCGACGAACTCGTTGTTGCGATACATCGACGCCGGCCCCGGCAGCAGGATCGTGTCGCTGTCGTTGACCATCTCGCCCTGCAGATACACATAATCCGTCAACAGCGGCGTGGCCACCAGCGTAAACTCGGCCTTGGTGCGGACCACCGCGATCGTCAGCAGTTGCTGGTCGCTGCGGCTGGGCAGAGCCAGCTTGCCAGGCAGCTTGTACATCACGCTGACGCCTTCGGTCCGCTTGATCACCGCCACTCGCTGCTGCATCTGGACCAGGGCCTGTTTGTCGGCGTTGAACTCGAACATCTGGTTGCTGGTGGCGATGGTATTGAGTTCCACCTGCGCCAGTTTGCCCTTCTTGAGATTGTCCCTCCGGGATTTCATCAATTCGTCAAACTGCGCCGATTGATCGATCAATTGAGCAACCTGGCCTTGTTGTCCCGGTTGCGCCGCTGTGGCCGGAACATTGATCAAGGACAGCATTCCGGGGGGCTGGATGCCTGCGGTCAGGGCGATCTTCAGCGGATCGAGGATCGGGGCGCTGGCCACAAGCGTCGGCTCGGCCGTCGAAAGGGCCAGGTTGATCCCTTCCCACGATTCGCCGCTGGACTGATGCACCACGGCATTGTATTCGATCACCGCAAGCGATTTGTCCGGCGTGGAACGAAGATTGTACTGCGGCGTCCAACTGGCTTCATTGACCAGATAGGTCAGCTCGATGGTGGATTTGGCCGGGTTGCTCTTGTTGAGGAAGATCACCGCCTCGCGCTCCGTCCGCGAATACCCCGCCGCCAGCTCCCCCCGCTTTCGCTTGGCCAGCTCGAGTTCTTTGGCCAGTTGCAGCAGCGATTCCCGCACGGCCACGACCTTCTTCTGGTAATCATCGGCCTTGCCCTCGATGAAGGTCGCCGTCTTTTCCAGCGGCTCATACTGCAATACGCCCCGGCCCAGATCGCCCTTCTCCGCCGTCGCGCCGAACTCCGTCAGCTTTTCCAGCCGCGCGATCTGCCGAGCCAGGTGTTCTTCGTCGCCCTTGGCCAGGCGAATCTTCGTTTCCGTCTGTTCGATCAACAGATCGACCTGCTTGACCTCTTCGCGGGTGTCCTCCTGTACCGCCCGCTGACGGTACCGCACGCTGAGGATCGTGACATTTTCCGGCGCCTGCGAATACAAGCTCTCGGCCACGATCTTCTCCGGCAGGTTGCCCACAACTACCTCGTGGCTTCCGGCCGGCAACCCCAGCTCGATCGTCCGCGTTACCAGCGCCTGGCCCCGATAGACGATCACACCGTCAATCTGGCCGGGAAGATTCACCGTCTCGGCCCCGGCCAATCCCGCCATGATGATCCATATCCAACCGATTATCATCTGTTTGCACATACGATTGTCCCTTTCCCGTCTTGTTTTTTCTGGATTCCAATTGCACACTATTTATTTCGCGTGTAGTGAAATACTCCCTTGTGGGAATCATAGACCCCGTTGTTCATGGGGTTGGGTTGATAGGTGAATCCATCCTGACCGTTCATGGGATAATAGGAAGAAATCAGAGGACAGATGTAGGTCCCCTCTTCGACCGAATCGGATTCCTTTTGAGCCACTACAATATTGACCCGGTACGAATACACTCGCAACGGGTGTAAAGCCACAATTTCCTTTGCCCAAAACGCTTTGGGAATGTCCTGTAAAGGTGATTGTCCCGGCGAAAGGGAACGAATATACGCCGCATGGGTTGCCTGGGCGGCCAGGACCAGTTGTTCGTTCTTGGGTGACTCCGTCTTCATCGAATCGTTCAAATGGCAAGAGCCAAGTAGTATCGAAACGACCGCTAAAACCGCCGTCACCCCGATTATCCTCTTCATACGATTCCCTTTCCGCTTCCGTATTCTAATTCCTATACACTATATCCTATATCCTGACTTATCGCTGTCCGCGATTAACGCTCTGCGTTTCCCGCATCGTCTTCCGCTGGCGGCCCCAGCTTTCCGCTTTTGGAGCGGCGCTGGCGTCCGCGGAGTTCTGTGCGCCGTATTGCTTCAATTCGTCCGAGTTGTACTTGCTGGCATTCTTGTACAGGTAATCGCTGTTGCTGCGAAGGGCCTGTTCGGCCTCCTGGACCTGCCCCTGGTCGCGCAACGCGACCGCCCGCTCGCTATTCTCGGTGGCGATCTGTCGGACGACATCGATCATGACCTTCTTGTTGGTCTTTTCCTCCACCATCGAGTCGGAAGCGGTGTAGGTGACAATCAACTTCGATTCAATCCGATCCTTCTGCTGCGTCGCCAGGTTGTCGTAACCAATGTCCACCGCCGCGACGGATCGATAATCCTGTGCGGCCACCGGCGACAGGCCCGGCACCTCCAGTTCCACAATCGCGTACCGTTCGTGACGGCTGAAGATCTGCTGAATCGGAATGAACACTTCCATCCCGTCAATCCGCCCGTCCCGTCCGAGGATTCGTACCGGCCGAACGCCCGGCTCGCAACGGATGTGGATTGTCACGCCCTGCGCCACCGCCGACAGCGCCCGCCCCAGTTCCTGGTCGAACACCTTGGCCAGATCCTGTGGCTCCTCGGCGAAATAATGGCTGCCGTCGCTGCGAAACGCCAGTTGCGACATCAGGTCCTCGTTGTACCCCAGCCCAAGACCGATGGTTGTTACGCTGATGCCGTCGTGAATGAGCCGCCCGCCGAGACTGCCCAGCTCCCCCGGCGACTGCGGGCCGACATTGGCGAGGCCGTCCGAAAGCAGCAGCATCCGGTTGACGCGGCCGTTCGACAAGAACTTCCGCATCTCGTCGGCGCCGGCCTGCACTCCGCTATACAGGGCCGTGCTGCCACCGGGTCCGATCCGGCGAATCTGTTCGATGATCGTTTCCTTGTCGCGGACCTTCGTTGCCGGCACCAGTACCTGAATCATCGAATCGTACATCACGATCGAAACGATGTCTTCCCGATCCAGCCGACGGACCACCATGATCGCGGCCTCTTTGGCCTTTTCGAGTTTGCCCTCGCTGCCCATCGAACCGGAGCGGTCAATGACCAACGCCATGTTCACCGGCGCCCGCTTCCGCGACGGCTCCAGATCGAAACCCGTCAGGCCGATCCGCAGATACACCGTCTGGGTCCGGTCGCGATGAATCACCGGCGTGCTCAACGACGCATCCAGCGTCAATTGACGGCTCACGGTGTCGGCCCTGCAGGCGATCGGCTCGACCATCAATATTCCCGCCGCGATCAGCCACGCCATTCCCATTCCCAATAGTCCGATACCCAGCTTTCTTCGAATGTCCATACGCCTTCCTTTCCATTTTTAAGACGACTGTTTTTCGCTGTTCCCCTCTACAAGAATCATACGCTCGAACCGTGCCGGACCAAAGTAAAAGTCCTGTAAAATGTCCGGTATGGCTTTTTACAGGTTTTTTACATAACCCCGAGCCGTTTTTGGCCTATAATGAGGGCAAGAGATCGTATTTGCGGGAGAAGCGCAGTGGACAAAGAAGTAACCATTTTGATCGTCGAAGATGAGCCGCGGATTCGCAATGGGCTCAAGGACTTTCTGGAGTTCCATCACTTCCAGACGGCTGTGGCCGAAGACGGCCTGGCGGCCGAGCGGATCGTGGACGGCCGAAAGTTTGACCTGATCCTGCTGGATCTGATGCTGCCCAAGATCA
>PMBP01000219.1 GCA_003152975.1 Phycisphaerales bacterium
ACCGTCTTGCCGCTGTCCCACAGGTCTGGCTGATTGTTGCCAAGCAGTTCGTTCGATGTCGCCACAAAGATCTGGTAGGCCGTCTGCCGTTGGTTTCGTTGCGTGGCCTGGAGTTTCCAAAACAGTCGGGGGTGTGTCTCGGTCATACACAACGGGTTGGCCTGATACTCGCATTGCAGGTCAACCGATTTCAATGCGGCCGCGGGATCGGCAGCGCCGATGCCATCGGATGAGATCGTGCAAAAAAGGACAATCCATACAATTTTCATAATGACTTCCCTGCCCAAAGAATGATTTCCGATGGACTCCGATGCAGATGCCGGAGTTGAAGGCAAACGGTTCAGCCGTCAATCTGAATGATTGGACGGCGCGTCCTTTTCACGGGATGCGCGTTCTTTCGCCAGTGCCAGTTGGACGGTCTGGCCGGACTGGATGAGCTTGGTCTGCAAGACCATCAGGCCCACGGCCAGTTGAGAGTCGTCCTCGATGGATGGCCCCGGTGATGGCGGTTCTTCCGAATCCTCCTCCGAATTGTCGATAGCTTCCTGGTCTCGTTCCTTCCGATCGGCCGGCGGAGTGCGACGATCCAACTGGCGGGCCTTGACTTCGATATCGGGAAAAACGCCCCAGTCCTCGGTGTGCCGCCGTTCGGCCAGGTAGCGGCTGACGACGGGCTTGCCGCTGGGCAGGTGGTAATGGGCCGTGGTGTACTTGAACTGTGAGCCGGCCCCGGTGAAGTGCGTGATCTCCTGCACGGACCCTTTCCCGAAGCTGCGGGTACCGACGAGTGTGGCCCGCTGATGTTTGGGATCCTGCAGGGCCCCGGCGACAATCTCCGAGGCNNTCCGAGGCGCTGGCGCTGCCGCCGTCGATCAGAACGACCAGGGGATACGGCGGGTGCGTTCCTTCCTTGTGGGCGTTCCAGAACGACGGGACGAAAAATCGCGGCTTGCTCTGGAGGATCGGGCCTTCTTCGACGAACAGGTCCACCACCTCGATGGCCGTCTGCAGCAGGCCGCCGGGATTGCCCCGCAGGTCGAGGATCAGCCCGCGGAGGTCCTGGGCCTCCAGTTGAGTCAGCGTCCGTTCGAGGTCGGCGGTGGTGGTCTCGACGAAATTCGATAGGCGGATATACCCGAGCCGATTGGGCGGATCGATGAAGTGCTTGGGCGCGGCGGTCGATTCGGTGTCGTTGCGGCGATCGGTCGAGATGCTGGGCACGACGATCCGGGCCCGGGTGAGCGGGACCTGGCGGGTCTCGGTGGCGCCGGGCTTTTGGATCGTCAGGGTCACGATTGTTCCCCGTCGGCCGGAGATTTTTTCGACGGCGCAGTTGCTGCTCATCGCGTCGGTCAATTGGCCGTTAACGGCGACGATCATCTCTCCCGTTTCCAGGTGAGCTTGTGCGGCCGGGGTGTCCGGAATGATCCCGCCGATCTTGAGGAACTTTCCCTGTTTCGACAGCCGCACGCCGATGCCGTCGAATTCCTGCGTGATCGCCTTCTGGAACCGCGTGACATCGGGCGGCCAGACCAGCGTCGTGTAGGGATCCAGTGCTGACAAGGCCGTCTCCGACAGCAACGCCACCAGGATTGGTTCGGGCAGCCAGATCGTGTCGGTGTTCAGGGCCAGGGTGTCCTCGAAGACCTGGAGGAAGACTTCCTTGGGGTAGGGCCGGGGCCGCTCGTTGAGCATGTCGCGGAATTTGCCGATCCCGTCGCGGAACTCCTGAAGTCCTTCCTTGCGAAAAGATACCGAGAGCGGCTCGGGCGATTTTTCCAGCACCTCCGGAATCCGTTCGGCCTCGTCGAGGACATTGCGGACCATTCCGTCATAATCCACCAACTCGACATAGCGGAAATCCAGCGTGGTGATCGCCTTGAAGAGCATATCCTTCTGAACGCCCTGGAATCGGTCGGCCGCGGCGTCGCAGGGACCGTCCTTGAGGGCCAGGGCCAATGAGGCGCGGGCGATCAGGTCGTCGGCCTGTTTTTCAAACTGCAGGTTGTCTTTGTCCAGAAGCCGCAGCCAGAACAGATCATGCGAATAGGCGTCGGCCCAGCGCCCCTGCGATCGCAGTGTGTCAGCGGAACCGCGGGCGTCCTGCATCAGCTTCTGGACGAACGGATCTCGCAGAAGGGCGGATTGCTCGTTGTCCGGAAGCGTGTCGCGAAGGCGGAGCAGAAAGGCGAAGGCCTTGTCGCGGTCCTTGTCATTGGCAGGGGGGGTGTCGCGGAAGGGCTTGAGGTTGGCTTCGGCCTTCGTGCGGGCATCGGCCATATCCTGCTGCCGCTGTTCGTCGATCCGCCGCAAATGGGCGACGATGGCCTTCAGGGATTCGCTGCCCGGCGACGGTGGTACGGTTGCCGTGTCGAGCATCGTGCCGGCGGACGCATAATCACCGGCCAGAATCTTGCCGCAGACGGTGTCGATCAGGGCCTTGTGGAGCCGAGCGGACGATTCGGAGGATTCAACTTTCGCGGTCGAAGCGTCTGTGGTGGTTGGTTCCGAAACCCGTGCCGGGCTCCATCCTGCAACCAGCAGGAGCCACAATCCCAGGATCATTGAAGGATTTCGCATCGTCTCAACTTCCGGATTTCAAATTCGAATCGTACCTTTATCATTATAGCCGATTGGTCTGGCGCATAAAAGGGTTGGCGTTCGAATTACCTTCGACAGGGCGGATGTTTCTGTGCCGCAGAACCGGTCAGACCGTATAGATTCTACCCTCGCGAAAGTCCTGCCAGGCCGGCTCGAAGGCCTTACGATCCTTGGGCATAGGCCGAACGGGGATCGTGCGGGTCTCGAACAGATCCAGCAGTGACGGGGCGAATTCAATTTGCTGGATCGTCGTCCGAAGGGTGGAATTTTCCGGTTTGAATCGAAGGGGCTTTCCATCCCGCAGGATAGCCGGGTGGATCGTCTGGCCGTCCTCGGCTAATACCAGGTGCGAGCCGCGCGAGCCGCTGCCGGAGGCCAGCAGTTCGACAATGGCCTTGAGATACGCGACTGAGGTCAGGGCCAGATGTTCGGCGCGAATGGCGGTGATCAGGTCTTTGGGCCGATCAAGTCGAAGGCCCTCAGACTCGATCCGGCGATACAACTGCAGGGCCTCCGCCAGCGCGGACCGGGCGGCGGACATTTCGCGGATGTGAGCGGCGTGGGCGGTCATGCGGCGCTGGATCTCTTTGAGGACCTGCTGACCACTGAGGGCGTGGTGATTTTGCGACCAGCCGGAAAGCTTGCCGATCAGCGATTCGATCTGGGCCGTGGATTCCGAATTCTCTGGCAGCGTTGCCGGTTCCAGCGGGCGGGTATAGGCGATACATTCGGCCGCCCGCAATCCGCCGATCTGGCCGGAATTGAGGGCCGAGCCGCCGGGCCGCTTGACTCCGTGCGTCCCGGCCATCTCGCCGATCACGAACGTGTGAGGCACGCTCGACTCCCACCACTTGTTCACGGCCAGNNTCCAGCGGGTCGGTGAACAGGTCGATGCCGTTCTCCAGGTAGATTTCGATCGCCGGGTGATTCATGTGGGCCAGCCGTTCGATGGGGAGTTTTTGCATGGCACCGGTGCGTTCCAGATACACCTTTGCTTCATCGTCGAGATCGCTCAGGTCGAATGGTTTCATCCGGTCATTTCCGATTGGGTTTCGCAGGAAATCCATGAACACCCTTCGACCCTTCTGCATCTCGGCGAAGACCAGCACATCGACCAGCGAGGATTTCCGGCCTTCGATCCGCTGCGGATCGAACGGCCATTGGTACCCCTTCAGAAAAATATTGGTGGCCATCGACCGCATGGAATCGAAAAAGTTGGCCAGAAATTCGCGTTCGTCGCCACCGGAAGCGTCGGTGCTATAGATTCGCGGGATAGTNNTAGGTGCCGGAGACATTCCAGCGGAACTTGGTGCTGGCCAGGCCGTACTGCGATTCGGTCAGGTTCTCGGCGCGTAATCCCGCGCGAAGGGCCAGGCCGTGCAGCCCGAACTGGCCTTTCGGATAGACCGTCGTTTCATAGAGCTCGCCGGGTCCACCTGCCGCAAGCACCAGATTCTCGCAGGCGAAGATATGCAAGCCCAGAGATCCGCCGGCAATATCCTTTTTCCGTACGGCCGCTACGCCGACGATCCTCGTGTCGGCTTCGGATCCGCCGGTGAGTAGTTGTGCCATTTCCATACCATCAATGATTGAAATTCCGTATCGCCGGACCTGCCGTTCGAGACATTCGCTCATGAATCGGCTGGTCTTGGGGCCAGCCGAAGTCGCCCGTTCGTAGGGGTCGTGGTCGGTCTTGTAGCCGATGTAGCTGCCC
>PMBP01000041.1 GCA_003152975.1 Phycisphaerales bacterium
ATATTTTGGACAGGATTAACAGGATTGGTATTCATATCAAAAATAAAACATCAAAAAGCAAAATGACAAAGCAAAGTTCAAAAATCGGCGGCTATCCTTTGAGACCCTGACGGATATTCACCGGATTTCGATCTCTATAACCGTTCTTTATAAAAATCGTGTTCATCGTGTCAATCGCGTCTGATCGAAATGGATTCCCCAAATCATCCATCGCGAAGNNAAGATACTGGCGGTCGATATTGTGCTTAAATGCGGGTCATCATCCGGCGATAGAATTCACCGGAACTGCAGGCCCAGGACCATGCAGATCCTGACGACGGCCGCGACAAACAGGGCCGAACAGGCCAGCAGTACCAACAACGACACTATCCACGAAATCCCGCGATTTGCCGAGCACATCCGGTAGATCTGAATCATGGATTCTCCCTTTCTATAGCCGATTGTCTCCATGTAAAGTTTACGAAATCCGGAGATCACGGGTTAAGGGGGGCCGCGGACCGGTCGAAACCAGAATTGAGAGTCTGCGCGGCAGGTCCAGTATGGCCGGGCGGGCCCGATAAAAAGGGAAACTCAATGTCAGGAACCGACGCATGACGCCGATCGAAACCCAAGCGACGCCGGAAACGGTGTCGTCGCTGGTGGATGTTTTGTTTGTGACCAACCAGCCGAGCATACCGCAGCCCATCCGGGCGTTTTTGAAGCGGCAGAACTACACCTGGGCGAAGGTCCAGGTCGAGCAGTTCTGCCCGTTCATGGCGGATTTCAAGGTGGTCGGGACGGTGATCTTAGACACCACCGAGATCGAGGGGGGCTTGCGGGACCGGATCCTGCAGACGCTCAAGTTGCTCGAACAGTCGAACATTGCGACGATCCTGCTCAACGACCAGATTGAGTTCCCGTATTCGGAGTTCAAGCTGGCGACGATCCTTCAGTCGGCGACGCCGGCGGAGATCGAGGGCCGGATTGAGACCAACATCGCGTACAACCGCAGTCTCAGCCAGCGGCGAACGGGCGGGCCGAAGGTCGGGGACGAGGCGGAGCTGGCGGAGGATACCGTCGAGCAGTTGCGGATGGCGGGGGAGGTGCAGCGGTATTTTCTGCCGCAGGAGCTTCCCAACAGCGATCTGCTGCGGTGGGCGGTGGTCTATGAGCCAGCCGAATGGGTGTCGGGCGATCTGTACGATGTCCGGCGGCTGGACGAACAGCATATCGGTTTCTACATCGCCGACGCGGTGGGGCACTCGATGCCGGCGGCACTGCTGACGATGTTTCTCAAGCAGGCGATCGTCATGCGCGAAACGCACGGCAACCAGTACCGGATCCATCCGCCGCTGGAGGTGATCCGTGAGGCAAACCAGCGAATGGCCGAGCAGCACCTCAAGGGGTGCCTGTTTGCGACTTGCTGCTACGGGCTGCTGAATGTCCGCACGATGCAGCTTTCCTACACGCGGGCAGGGCACCCCTACCCGGTTCTGATCCGGCCGGGCCAGCCGCCGCGGCAGATTGAAAGCCGCGGGGGGCTGCTGGGGGTGTTCGAGGAGGCGGACTTCGAGCAACGGTCGCTGCAACTGACGCCGCACGACAAGGTGTTTCTGTATTCGGACGGGTGCGAGTCGCTGCTGGGGCAGTGCGACGACGCGCGGCGGTTCGTGTTCAGCGAGGAGTTTCTGGAGATCGCGTCGCTGCCGGCCGGCGAGATGATGTTCGCATTCGGGGAACTGGCCCGCAAGCGGCAGGTGCCGCGGTGCGAACGCGACGATATCACGGCCATCGTGATGGAAGTGCTGTAAACACAATCGTGTCTATTGTAGATTTACAATAGACACGATTCGGCTTTCTAATCTGTCTTTGGCAACCGTACTGAAACCGGAAGGGTTCCGGAGGTTAATTTTTTCCGGTATACCAGGACATGTTGATGTTTTCGCCAGTGGTCTCGTAAATCGCCTCGGCGTGTCCGTCGAGGAACAGGCAATTGGCCAGGCCATTGGGGACGGAGTTGATCAGGGGGGCTCGTTCCACCGCCCTGGCCGGATCATCCCAGGCCAGACTTCGTTTGTTGTGTCGAAAGATGTTCGCGTAAAGATTCAACCGGTCTCCCCCGGCACCCCCCACGGACGCCGGCCGATAATGGGCTAAATTGATCTTTTGCCCTTTATCGATCGCGAACGAATCGTTAAGGGTACCTCCGATGTCAATTTTCGGTTCCACATGGTCGTGCGCAACAATGAACTGGCTTGTGGCGCGAATCTCCGACGCTTTGACATTGCTGAAATAACGATTCATGCCGTACCCCGTTTGCCGGGCCAGTTTCACATCGACATTGTTGATCATTTCCTTGACTTGCATATAACTGGGACAACCGAACACTTCGGGGCTATCCGTGTAGTCCACATAGGCCACTCCCCAATAGGCGCTATTGTCCTTAGGATTGATGTATTGTCCTGGCTTTGCCGGGTTATACCATAAAAAGCCGTTGGCCGGATCCGCGGCTGGCGGGGGGACACTCAATTCGCCGTAATCATACGCTCTGTTTCCGTTTTGATCCAGATAGACCAGGATAGCCGTCCCGATCCCCTTCATGTGGGTCCGGCAAATGACGGTTCGGACCTGTTCCTGGGCTTTCTTCATCGACGGGATCAGGATGGCCAGCAACAAGGCGATGATCGCGATGACGACGAGCAGTTCGATGAGGGTGAAGGATGAGGGAAGGAGGGAAGAACGGCGGGAAGCGGGAAGCGGGAAGTGGNNAAATGCCGAGTATAGACAACCAGCCCGAGTGCAATTCCGACCTTTTTTCACGACACAGCCCTTTCCAGAATAACCATACAGTCCCACAGTATAGAGTATTGTAACATAAAAGCGTTTCAGTTTCAATTCGCCAATTGCCCAATTTTCCGAGAACCCCCCATAAATAAACGATTCGGGGGCGAAAAACCGTATATATTGGGTGTATTCCTATGTTGATTCAGGGGTACTTACGGCTTGCCGGACTTGAGGGATT
>PMBP01000107.1:0-425 GCA_003152975.1 Phycisphaerales bacterium
TTCATGTTCCAGAAAATACCGCCGAACCTCATCCATAATTGTTTGGGTTTGTTCCAAAGTCGAGTTGGCCGGGAGCATGGCCTGCACCATCATCATCCCCTGATCTTCATCGGGAAGATAGGATGTGGGCATTCGCCTGAAGAGGTACCCCATCGCCGCGACAATCACGATGAACAAGACAAGGTAACGAAATTTTTTGGCGAGGGAGTGCCCTACTACGGAAATATAGAATTCCCGGACACGATAGAAACCGCGATCAAACCAGTGGAAAAAGGGACGCAGTAACCAGAATCCACCCTCCGCGGGTTGGTGTCCCCGGGGTACCGGCTTGAGGAATGAAACGCACAGCACCGGCGTCAGGACCAGAGCCACAATCACGGACAGAAGCATCGAGGCGATAATGGTTACGGAAAACTGACGATAGA
>PMBP01000107.1:435-3363 GCA_003152975.1 Phycisphaerales bacterium
CCCTCTTCGCTCATGATGCGTTCGACATTCTCGACGACAACGATGGCGTCATCGACCAGCAGGCCGATGGCCAGCACCATGGCAAACATGGTCAGCATATTGATCGAGAAGCCGAAAAACCCCAGCACCGCGAAGGTTCCCAGAATCACCACAGGCACCGCAATCGTCGGAATCAGGGTGGCACGCATGTTGCCCATGAACAGGTACATCACCAGGAACACCAGGACGATCGCCTCGATAAGAGTCTTGACAACTTCATTGATGGCCACCCGGATAAAGGGGGTCGTGTCAAAGGGATACACGATTTTCAATCCGGAGGGGAAAAAGGCGCTCATCTCGTCCAATTTGCCTCGGACATTGTCGGCCGTCTCCAGCGCGTTGGCCCCGGCGGCTTGCCGAACGGCCAAAGCGGCCGAGGGTCTGCCGTTGTGCGTAATGTCAACATCGTACGATTCGGTTCCCAGTTCCGCTCGGCCCACATCCTGGATTCGAACGATTGAACCATCGGGGTTCGTTCGAAGCGGAATCGCGGCGAACTCATCGGGCGTCTTGAGCAGACTCTGGACGATGATCGAGGCGTTCAACCGCTGACCCTCCATCGCCGGCGCCCCGCCGAATTGTCCAGCGGACACTTCCACATTGTACGCCCGCAGCGCGGTGATGACATCCTGCACCGTCATCTGGAACTCGGTCAGCCGGTCGGGGTTGAGCCAGATACGCATGGCGTACTGGCCGCCGAAAATCTCCACCTCGCCCACACCCGGCACCCGCGAGAGCACCTTCTCCAGGCTGGACGCGGCGTAGTCCCGCAGATCGAACGCGGTCATGCTCCCGTCTTCCGAGACTAATCCGACAATCAAGAGCCAGTTTCGCGTTGATTTGGCCACGCGCACGCCCGCCCGCTGCACCACCTCCGGCAAGCTGGCCATGGCCAGTTGGAGCTTGTTTTGCACTTGGGACCAGGCCATATCCGGATCGGTCCCCGGAGCAAAGGTCAACTCGACGCGCGCCGAACCGGATGAATCGCTGGTCGATGCCAGGTATAGCATCTTGTCGAAGCCGGTCATCTTTTGTTCGATGATCTGGGTAACGCTGTTTTCGACCGTCTCTGCCGACGCTCCAGGATAAAACGCGGTGATGGCAATCGAAGGGGGCGCGATCGGCGGATACTGGGATATCGGAAGCTTGTAGATCGCCAGAGCGCCCGCCACCATCAGGATGATGGCGATCACCCACGCGAAGACGGGACGCTTCAGGAAGAATCTCGATAGCATGGACGGTCTCCGTTACTTGGATTGGGCTGCGGGTTTGGCCGCGGGTTGCGCGGCCGGTTGAGCCGCGTTGGCCGGCGCCGCGTCGGGCTTGGGACCCTCGCTGAACGGTGAGGCCTTGACCGGCATGCCGGGCCGGATTCGCTGCGTCCCCTCGACGATCACCTGATCGCCGGGTTTCAGTCCCGAGGATACCAGCCACTGGCTGCCCAGCGCGCGATCCAGATCCAATTGTCGCGGCATCTGCTCCACTTTGCCCTGGGCGTCCAAAATCAACACATAGGGATTGCCGCGGGGACCCCGCAACACCGCCTGCTGCGGGATCAGGATCGCCTGGTTGTTGGTGCCTTCGCTCACCACGGCGCGGACGAACATGCCCGGCAGAAGGATCCCGTCCGGATTGGGGAAGACCATTCGCAGGATGACCGTGGTCGTGGTCATATCCACGGAAATGTCGCGGAATTGCAGAGTCCCTTCCAGCGGTTCGGCCTTCTGGAGTTGTTTATAGAGGGTGCCGTCATCCAATAAAAGATTGACTTTACTTGCATTCGTTTCATCGCGATTGAGCCGCCCTTCCTCAATGCGACGCTGCAATCGCAACTGTGCGGTTGTGGATTGGGGCACATCCACATAGATGGGATCCATTTGCTGAATGGTTGCCAATGCTACGGGCTGATACGCGGTCACGATGGCGCCATCGGTTACGGTGGATTTGCCGATGCGGCCGGAAATGGGGGCGGTGATCTTCGTGTAATTCAAATTGATCTGAGCCGTTTCAAGTGCCGCCTTCGCCTGTTCGATGGCGGCCTCGGCCACGGCCACCGCTTCCCGACTGCTCTGTATCTGGGCTTCGGCGGCCTTGAGGGTGGCTTCGGCCACATTGGCCTCGGTCAGGGCCTGGTCGCGATCCATGGCGGACACGGCCTTGTCCTTGAACAAATCCTCAAACCGTTGACGATTGGTCTGCGCGAATGTAAGCGTGGCCTGTTGTCGTGCTATGTCGGCAATGCCGGCACCCAGCACGGCCCGCGCCCGGTCGGCGCCCTTGCGCGTGGCGTCGAGATTTGCCGACGCATTATTCAACGCCGCCTGAAAAGGAGCCGGATCAATCTCATAGAGCACCTGGGCGGCCTTGACATCGGAACCTTCCGTAAAAAGCCGTTTCTGGATTAGGCCGCTGACCTGGGGCCGGATTTCCGCGATGNNCCCGGCAATTCCGTGGTCAGCACCACCGGTTGCGGCTGTACCGTTACCACAGCGACTTCCGGGACCGGGGGTGGGGGAGCGGATTGCGACCGGCGGTCACAACCGGCCAGAAACAAGCCACCCAGCAGAACGGCTGAAAGAAGTACCTCTCGAATTCTAAGTTTTGTACTGTATCGCATCTGGAATCTCCAATCGTAGTGACAAAAAGAAATCGAATTCTGCCCAGGTTCTATCGATGGGAAACTTCACCGCCAGCACACAGCCGAATGTTTTATTCATGTGTCTGATGCTCCGGAGACAGCAATCCCCCGATAAAAAGTTGCTCGACCTTTTGGAACATTTCGATCGCTTTGGTTTTATTAAACCGCCCCGCTATTTCAAAAGCTATGGTCTCAAGGATTGAACTGACGGACTTGGCCGCGATTTCAGGATCAACGGCGCGGAAAAGCCC
>PMBP01000238.1 GCA_003152975.1 Phycisphaerales bacterium
TCGTCGGCGGCCCGGAGGACCTCGGTGTAATCCAGATGCGATCCGGGTTCGCAACCATAATTGTGGCCATAGACCAGGTTGATCCCGAAACTTTTGAGCCGTTTCATACTTTCACGGGCGGCGTCGTAAGTGGCCCATGCCGCGCCGATTGCGGCGTTGTCAATCGGTTCGGCACAGAGGTAGATTCGCGTGCCGTTGAGGAATATATCCCGTCCGTCGATCCACAATTCGCGAAAGCCGAACCGCTCGGTCCAATTCGTATCGAGAACCTGCCCCTCCGAATTGAGCAGCGAAACCTCCAGATCGAAGATGTTCTGGGGCGTGTGGATATCCCACAACTCCTCGGGCATCCAGGCCTGTGTCACGGTGATCCGGCCATTATTCAGATTGTTTGCCTGGAATGCGGGGCCGGTAAATTCCTTGATGGTCTTTGCGGCTTTGCTGATTCTTACACGAAGAGCGTGCTTTGCGTCGGAGGGCATTCCGTCGATCTCTGCGTCGAGCGAGATTTCCTTTTTGCGAAAGGAGGTGGCGACCCGCACATCGGTGATCTTCGGCCCGGTCGTCATGCTGACCAGGTACACATCGCCGCACAGGCCCCGTCGGGCCACCGAACCCTTGACCTGGCGAGCCGAAGCGGAATCCGTGTACGAAAGCATGACTCCTTTGAGCGGCATGGCAGTCACGAGGATGCTGAGTTGATGCGTCAGGCCCGGCTTGCATACCGAAGTGATGTCGGCCTGACCGCCGGGGAAGTGGATCTCGCCGGATTTTTTACCGTCCACGAAGATTTCCGCGAACGAATTCAGCGTCTCCAACGACAACTCGATCTTTCGCCCATCCCAGTCTTGGGGAATCGTGATCTGTCGCTGGTACCAGGCCGAGCTGATTTCGCCGAGCTTACGATCCTTCCAGCTTGGATGCGTGAATACCGTCTGGCAATCCTTCTGCATGTANNCAGTCCTTCTGCATGTAGTCGGTGATCCCCGGCCAGCAGCCGGGGACCTTGAAGTAGCCCCAGTTTTCCGCGGGCGCTGTTTGCGGCTTGCCCTCGGCGGGTTGCCATAGCCAAAGGCCGTTGATACAAATCCGCTCACGGCTCGGCGTTGTTTCATGATACGCTTTATCCATTTTCCAGACGGCCTTCACTCCCGCCGGCAGGGCCACGGCCGCCGCCGACAGTTCCCCGACGGCTTTGCGGTAATAGGAGTCATCGTGCTGCTTTTTCCATCCGTCGGTCGGCGCCGAAAGCTTGGGCCGGTGTTGGGCCCACATCTCATTGATAAAGGCGTCCCAGGCCTGCCCTTGTCGCGCCCAGTCCTTGTCATGATCGCGGCCGGTCGCCTCCTTGATCGTCCTGACGAAGGCCGCATCATTCTCGTACATCCACCGATCCACATAATCGAAAAACGGATCGTGATTCCAGGTTTTCTCGGCACCCATCAGCCGCAACGCCAGGGCCTGCGGCACCCAGCCAACGCTGGTGCAGCAACGGCGATAGCTCTCGCTGGTATTGGCGCCGTCTTTCCACTCCGTCGGCGGCGTATGTTCGTACGGTCCCCAACCGTTGTCGCGTGACCGACCGATCCCGGTGGCCGCATCGATTCCTGAATGGCCCGCAAAAACGACTTTCGCCCCGGTCCAGCTATCGCCATAGGCGGTCTGCTCGTCCTCGCCGAAGCTGACTTTCGGAAACGATCGGTTGATGTTGGCCAGTTCATCGTCGCCCAACAACAGCCCGGCAAAGACGATCGGCAGTTTGCGTCCGCTGCCGTGTCCGCCCCAGCCCGTCCAGGCCGGATGGCCCGCGCGGACCATGCCGCCCAGATCGATGCCAACCTGAATATAATTGACCAGAAGCGGCTCCTTTTGTTCGGCCTTGATGTCCGTGCAGAGCAACAGGGCGGCGGTACCCGCCACCCGGCCGTACTCCAGGCCGTATTGCGGCATGTTTTCCACCGGCTCCTCGAAGCCAAAGAAACCCGTCCCCACCCACGGCCGCTGCGTGAACCGAATGTACTGCTCGATCTTCGGCATTCCGGGTGTCGCTACGGCTTTTGGCAGCAATTCCCGCTTGAGGTTTCGCGACAGGTAGATTTTTTGCGTGCGATCGCAGAAGGCCGGCCGGAAGGCGTCCGCCGGCTGCGGTGCGGCCGCGCAGGTCAGGACCGCCGCCGTGCGGATCGGGCTGCTGTCCTCCACGCCGCGCTCGACCTTGTTTCGTAATTGGGCATTAAGTATCCAGTTCTTCGGCATACTAATCATGGAAACCAGCGAATCGCCGGGCTTGAGAGTCACCGGAAGTTTCTGAATCAGCGACGGGTCGAACCAGTTTCGCACGCCGCTGTCGTAGGCCACCTTCATCGCAGCCGGGGGATTGACCATGAAACCGTTGCGGACAAGCTGGTTTCGCGGGCGATCTTTTTCGTTGCCGTCCAGTTCCTTGTCCGGGATCTCGCCGCCGTAAAGAGGCCGCGGATCAATCGCCTTGATCGTCGCCGGTCCGACGATGAACCAATCGCCATTGATGAATTGCCCGACGCGAACCGGCTTGTCGAATGTCCAAGTCATGCCGTATTGCGATACGCTGTCCTTGAGCGGCAAGTCTTCGACTTTGGGTACGGGCGGTGCGTTATCGCGAGAATAGAGGGGCACCGGTTGCCGAAGGGCCTGGTCGGCCGCAATCACCTTGCTGTCGTAGGGGTTGAACTCACCCCCGGCGCCGCCGGTTCTCTCGGCGGTAACTGTCGGAACGGCCGATTGCGTCTGACTCCAGAGCGGCGACGAAAGAGATGCGAACAATCCCACACACAAACCGAATACGGATGCCGATTTCAACATGAGCCAATCCTTTCGCTGGAAACCGTTTTTCGCACGCAGTCTGGTGGGGTGATGATATAAAACAAATTCGGGTCCGAATATACGGGATATGGGGAAGTCCCGAACCGTTTCGGTGCCCGAACCCTTGCCGGGAAAACCTCCCCAGACCGACTCCATTCTACACCCCTGCGGTGCAGTCGGCCATTTTATTCCCGCTTGTGGTTTTCCGGGATTCCCCGGTCAATTCAGGATGTCGATACGGTACGGCGGGGCCTATTGAGTGCAAAGAACGGCCGGGTCCAGGCCGCACCGGAGCCACTGAGAAGAGAGTATCGCCAGGTCGGACAGATTTACTTTGCAGTCGCCGTTCAGATCCGCCGTCGGGGGTGTCTTGCAGCTTCCCCGCGAAACCGTAAAGGTGTACGGCCCGCCGTTGCCGTCATACCCGGCGACACGGAACAGGTACCGCTTGCCCTTGGTCATCGTCAATACCAGCCGTGAATCGGTCGTCTGTAAGCTCGCGTCGTCATTGCACGCCGTGACGGCCCCGGTACAGGTCGCAAACGCCGCCAGCGTCGTGTCAAACCCATCGCTGTGCGCGTCGATCGTGTACTCGCCGCCCACGGCCGGCTTGAACGAAAACCACACATCCCGCCAATCATCGATCCCACACTCGCTGGTAATGTCCGTCCCCAGGGCGGCCGATGAATCGCCCGCATACGCAACGCCCGTCGTGACTTCGACCGCGTCGGCACAGGTATCGTTCGGCAGCTTCCAGATTCTCGCGCCGAGAAGCAGCATATCCGCTGAGGGTGGAATCGAATCCGTCCAGACCACATAATCGCCTTGGGCAATCGGGGAAGTCATCGCTGTCGACGACAGAGACGCCACGCGGAAATCCGTGCCTGTCGCCAAGTCAAATCCCCGCACTTCGCTGGTCATCGGCTCGGCCTCGCTGAAGTACCAGAACAGAATACTGTTCGCCAGAGTCGGAATAGACATAGTCTCCAAACCCGTATCGATCAGGCGTCGGGATGCAAATTCGAATCCACTGAAACGCATCGTGTTGTTGTCTTTCCAGGCGGCATACCCTTCGTTGACGACCAAGCTCATCGTATCGACATTCCCCGTGGTGATCTCAAAGATCTCGCGCTGGATGCCGTCAAAACCATACAACCCGCCGCCCATCATCGCCCGTCCGATAATGTACCGCCCGGCCGCCCGCAACGACATCGTTTCGATGTCTTCGTTGGTGACCAGGAATTTCTCCCGTTTGGCCAGATCGAAGCCATACAGGCCCGCCGCCGGATCCGGCGCCATTCCTTCCCGCCAGGCGACGAATTGATCGCTCATCGCCAGCCCCATCGTGTCAATCATCTCGCTGTCGCTGATCAGAAAGCCCTGCCGCGCCGACAGATCGTATCCCATCAGCGTGATCGGTATCGCCATCGTCCGCCAGATCGCATACGGACCCTCGGCCCGGATGCTCACCCCGTCGATATCGACGGAGGACATGTCGAAGATCTCGCCCGATTTCAGATCCATTCCGTGCAGGATCATATCCATCATGCCCCGGTAGATCAGATAGTGCTCCGTCAGCCGCATACTCATCCAATCGACATCGGGAATACTCAGG
>PMBP01000064.1 GCA_003152975.1 Phycisphaerales bacterium
GGGCTCTGGCGGTCCATGCAGGAAAGACGGACTTCGGACTCAATCCGTCGGGGTGTCCGCTGGACATCGTGGTCGATGCACTGCGGGCGACGAAGTGTCGGGAATATTGCAAACGGGCGGATCGGATCGAGAAAGCGATCGAGGATTGACCATGCAAGGCATTCCGGTTTATGACTCCTATCAGGAATTCCTGATTGCCAAAATCAGTCGGCTTCTCCGAAAAAGTGATCCTGATTTTGTGGAGAGTCTGTCGGAAGTACTTGAAAGAATCGAACCCAAAATAGCGGCCGCCGACGAGGCGGAACAGGCGACAAATAATATACGATTATGCCAGAATGAAAGGAACGGAAACGATGGGAAAGCGAGCTAAGGAACGGCCCGCAAAGGCCACAACGGCAACGGAAAAACCGAAGGAACTTAGTTTTGCCCAAGTGAAGGCGATGCTCAATCAGGGCGCGGCGGAAAGGGAGATTGAACGGACCGCGAAGGCGGCAACGGTACCGGCGGCGACACCGGCGGAGATCGAGCGGGTTGAAAGTTTGTTGAAGCGAATGGAGATGATGGGAGTTCAGTCGGCTGCGGAAATGAAGGCGTTGGAGGATCAGATTACGCGAACCTCACGACTCATGGAGATTTGCGAAAGTATGCAGATCCTCAATGACCAGGATCGCCATGGGAAACTGGTCGAGGCCAACGCTGCGAAACCGGAGGAGGCCGCAAAACCGGCAGCGGCTCCGCAAGCCCCGGCGGGAATCAAAGATCCGGGCTATGGGAATGTGATAACTTTCAACGATGAGGTCCAGGGCTATTTCCAGGACACGGCAACGATCGGCGAGCTTCTCGTCGCCTTGATCTTCATGGAGACGGCGAAGCTGGATGACGGATTCGGCATGGCCATTCTGGAGATCGTCAAGCGCCGGATCAAAGAGGCCACCCAAGAGGATTATTGCGGAGAAGAAAGTTACCTGTACGGGCTGCTGGTCGGAGCGCGGATGGTAGCCGCAAATTATGCCTAAACTGATTTCCATCCTGGACGCGGCAAAGCGGCTGGGCGTTGCGATTCGAACGCTCCAGAAAAACTGCGCTCGGGGCAAGGTCAGTGGGGCGATCAAGCGGGCCGGGACATGGATGATCCCGGCCAGCTTTGATCCGCGATTGTGCGAGGTCAAGGGGCCGGAAAAGCGGGCGGGGAAGGATACACTGCTGGACATTCCGGCGGATAAGCGGGATGAGGCGATCCGTCGGCTGGGCCTGATCGGAGAGGCGGACGCCTTTATCGGGGCGGCCGTTCGCGAGGGCCTAAACCGCTGCGATTCGCTGGAGCGGTTTGCCCTGGGCAAACAGATCAATCCCCGTACTTTGCGGCGGTGGATGGACGCATGGCGGGCTGAGGGTTTGTTGGGGCTGGTCGATAAGCGGGGCGGGCAACAGGAAAGCGAATCGATCCATCCGGCCGCCTGGGATTTTTTCAAGAGGCTGTGGCTTGATCCGCGCAGGCCGAGCGTCGTTTCGTGCCTGGGGATGGTCCGGCAACACAGCAAAGAAAACAACTTGGACTGGCAGATCCCGGCCGAGCGAACGATGTACGACCTGATTGACAGGCGAATTCCGGAGCCGACGCAGATCCTGTATCGCGAGGGGCAAGAGGCCTACGCGGCCAAGTGCGAGCCGTACATTTTGAATGACCCGGACAGCATCGAGCCGGGCGCGATCTGGGTGGGCGATCATCATTGTTTCAATGTTTGGGTCCGTCACCGGGGCGAATGGATTCGCCCCTGGGTGACGGCCTGGGAAGATATGCGATCGCGAGCGATCGTTGGGTATCATCTCTCGGATTCGCCGAATCAAACGACGATCCTCCAGGCGATGAAGGCGGCCTGCGAAAAACACGGGCCGCCGGATTCGGTGAAAATCGACAACGGAAAAGACTACGATTCGGAGCTTTGGACGGGGACAACCAAGGCACGACGCAAGGCCCTGGGCAAAGGGTATCTCGATGAAAACACCGTCCGGGGACTCTATGGAATGTTGGGCGTCACGGTGAGTTTTGCGATTCCCTACCATCCAAAGTCAAAGGCGATCGAGCGATGGTTCGCGACGCTCGATTCGCAGTTCTGTAAGACGGTCAGGACTTACTGCGGAAAAGATACTGACAGTAGGCCGGAAGGATTGAACGAATACTTAAAAACACAAGCGGCGATCGATGAGGCCTATACGCTGGAATCTTTTACCGCGACTGTCGGCCGATATATCGAGGCCTATAACAACACGGCCCACACAGGGCGGGGGATGGACGGGCGATCGCCGAATGAGGTGTTGGCAACGCGGACCCGCCGGAAAGTTCTGTTGGACGGCGTGCTGGATCTGCTGTGCCAAGTCTGGAGCGGAGATCTGGTCGTCGGCAAAAACGGCGTCAAGTTTAACGGCCACTGGTTCGGGCAGTGCGATACACAGTTGTTGGCGATCCAGGGCCGCAAGGTTCGGGTGAGCTACAATCCGGCGGATCTGTCGCGGGTGAATGTGTACGATGCCGAGAGTCACCAATTCATCACGATTGCCGAGCAGGCGGCGTTTGTCCGGTACGGCGTTACGGTCGGGGAGAGCGAGAGCCGAGAGGCCCATCGGAAGATCGCCAGGGCCAAGAAAATCCATCGGGAGTACGGGAAAACCATGCAGGATCGGTTCATTGACGCGACTCACTTGGCGATTCGGGCGGCCCAGGATAACGCCCGGCCGGAGCCGGCGGCCGCGCCGAAACCCCGGATACTCAAACCCGTCGGGACGGTGTTGGATGGGCAGGTTAAGGCCCACAAAGAGGTGGTCAACCAGAATACGGCGAAGGCGGCGAAATTGCCGGAGTTCGATATTGATTACGACTTGATGCGGCGGCCGGAAAAAAAGCTGCCGGAGTTCGAGGTCGACTGGGAGGCGATGTATGAAAGGAATCATCCACGCGAGCCGGAGACAACCAACGATCTGGGCATGGACTGGCGGGAATTGAAACAGCCGCGAACCGGCGGGGCGAACATGGATTATGTGTTGGATTTGAATCAGGATAAACCGGTGCGAAAACAAAAGAAACAACAGGCGGGCTGATTATGGACAAGCAATTTAAGTTATTCGATTTTGAGGTCAAGGGCGGCGACGCGGGGACGCGGACGATTGAGTCGATTGCGTCGACACCTGCGATCGATCGGGATGGCGAGATTATTTCGATCGAGGCCCTCAAAGCCGCCTTGCCGGGCTATCTGCGGAATCCGGTAATCCTGGCGTCGCATACTCACAAGACCGGCAACGGGGATAGCCCCGTCGTCGGCAAGTGTATCGCGGCCCGCGTCGATTCGCAGGGGCTGCATGTCACGATCGAATTTGCCGATACGGATCTTGGCCAGCAATATTGGAAGTTGTATCAAGACAAATTTCAACGGGCTTTTTCGATCGGTTTTATGCCGATCCGTTCTGAGGAACAGACGGTCAACGGCAAACGGGTTCGGGTGTTTACGGAGATCGAGCTCTTAGAGATAAGTTGCGTTCCCGTCCCGGCGAATCGCGACGCCCTGAGCAAAGCGGCCAAGCGCAAGGCGGGGTTTGTGGGGCGTAAACGGCAGACGGCCAAGGATCTCTTGAGCGGGCCGGGGAGCTGGAGATGGATGAAGCGATGGGACGCATGGTCCGACGCGACGGATGGGGAGCGAACCAAGAATTTCACGGCCACCGAGCAGGCGGAGTTCGGCGAGATGCATCGCAAGGCCAGGGAGTTCAGTGATGCCATGAACGCGATGCCTCTCTCTAAAGCCGAGATCCGCGAGGACAAGGCGTACGAGAAGCGGCACGCCAAGACAATCGAGGCCTATACAATGGGGGAGATCGATGAAATGGAAATGATTGCCGCCTTTGACGGTTTGGATTTCGACGAAGGGATTGAAGAGATTGGGGATCTCGATGATATAGACGATCTCCTATGGGGCGGAAAGCAATACGATTTTGCGGCGATCGTTCGGGGGAAAAAGAATAAATGATGTTCGAATGTCCGGATTGTGTTCTGTGTCTCTGCGGGCGTCCCGCCGCTGCGGAGACTCTGCCGATCCGGGCTTGCGGGATTCGGGCGTTCTCCGGCGTTGCCGGGGGCCGGTTAAACCACGGACCGGCCCTTTTTTCGTGGGATCGTGGGATCGATTAAACTGGCTTTGAAAAGGATTTCAATATGCCTAAAACAATGAATTTCGAGGAAAAAGTCGCCGCCGGGTTTGAAGAGGCGGGCGGCAGGATGGATGAGATTGACGGTCGTATCTCCGAAACAACCGACGCGGTCAAGTCTCTGGAAAAGCAGATTCGCCGATACGCCGCCGCCTTTATGACCGGCGAGACGCCCGAAGGCAAGGCCTATCAATCGTTCTGGCCGACGGAAGAGCACGCCAAGGACTTCGCGCGATTGTTCCTGGTCGCGGCGGGCAAGATGTCTCCGTCGAAACTCTCGAAGGATCTCAGCGAGGGAATCGGATCGGCGGGCGGCGTGCTGGTCCCCGATGAGATGATGAAAATCCTCATCGACCTTCTGGGCCGCTACGGGAAGTTCCGCGCCAACGCCATGCGAATCCCGATGGGATCGGCGACATTGAAGGTTCCGAGGGTGACTTCGGATCTTTCGATCTATTGCCCCGGCGAGAGTGTCGCCCCGTCCAAGTCGGCCCCAAGCTTTTCGGGCGTCAGCTTGACCCCGAGAACCTTTGTCGCGCTGGTTGCGATCTCGTCGGAAGTCGATGAAGATTCCCTGATCGGGATCGGCGAGATCCTGGGCCACAGTTTCACCCGCTCGATGGCCAAACAGGAAGACCTGATCGGGTTCCTGGGCGACGGAACGGCGGCCTATTTTGGCATGACCGGGATCATCGGGCAATTCCTGAAGATCTCCGACACGATGAGCAGTATCGCCGGTCTGAAGATCCAGACGACGCCCGGTACCTTTGCAGCCATAACCCTCGGAGATTTCGAGGCCACGGCTGCCCTGCTGCCCGAAGAGTTCGACGAGAACGCAAAGTGGTATGTCTCCAAGAGATTTTTCTGGAATGCCATGCACCGCGTCGCCGCCAGTGAGGGGATCGCGAACATGTTTGAAATCCTCTCGGGTCGGAAAGAGAAGTCGTTTCTCGGATACCCGGTCGAATTTGTTTCGGCCATGCCGTCAGCGGTAGCGGCCTCGGATAAAATCGTCGCCTTGCTGGGCGATCTGAAACTCGGCGCGTATCTCGGCGAGCGCCGCGAACTGCGGATCGAAAGGTCCGAGCATGTGTATTTCGCGGAAGGTCAGATCGGATTCCGGGCAACCGAACGGATCGATGTCAACTGTTTCGGCGTCGGCGATCTCACGAATCCGGGGCCGATCGTCGGTCTGGTCAACGATATCGCCTAACCAAGCTGAATCCCCTGCGGGGGATCACCCGCGAGGCGGGCGGCCCGTCCAGCCCTGGGCTGCCCGCTTTCGCGGTCAACACAGGAAAAAAGAGATAAACAGAGACTTTTGGAGTAATCCTATGGAAAGTTTGAGCAACCTGAAAATCGTGCAGATCCTTCCGCCCCAATTAAAGAACAACGGGGCGTTTACGGGCAACACCTATGCCGATACCTTCGGCGCGGCCGAAGCCCTGTTCCTGCTCAATGTCGGAACGACAGATGTTATCGTGGGGTCCACAGACACCTCACACGCTCCCAAGATCGAAGAATGCGACACGACCGGGGGTTCGTACACCGATGTCACCGGCGCGGCCCTGGCGGCCGTCATAGGGGCCTCGGACGACAACAAGATTTTCGGTATCCGGGTCAATCTGAAAAAGACCCACAAACGGTACATGCGGGTCAACGCCCCGACGGCCGGAAATTCGGTCGGGGCGAATATATCGATCACCTGTATCCTGGGCCAGCTTGCCCAATCGACGCTGGACGCTACCGGGATGGGCCTGGCGTCCCTGGTGGAAGCATAAGATTCCTTTCATTTGTGGTTTAATGGCGAGGGCCGGGCGCGTGTCCGCGCGTCCGGCCCGCTTTTGAGGCAAAGAATGGTCAAGGCCATTGATCGAAAATCAATACGGAACTCGGCCGAATATCCGCGACATACAAGGGCGGCTTCGCCTGAGCGGGTTTACCGCCTTGTCCAGGCGGTTCGGCTGCTGGCGAAAGCCCTGTTGGAGGCGGGCCGGATGGGCACGCCGGTTGTTGCTGAGAGGGCCAACCTGGCGATTGATGAGGCGATCGGCCTGGTCGGAGAGGGTACGCTGGACCCGACAAATAAATCGGGCGACAGCGAATTGAGCTTGATCGCGGTGGTGCAGGTTCCTCCCGCATAGTCAGAAGCTTAGGAGTTTCTAAGCCGTTCTATGGCTTGTGTATAGCTTTTCACTGCCGTCAGTCGGCGGGCCTTTTGCCCGGTCCTGGGTGGGGCGGAAAAGGATTTCCGCCCTGCCTTTTGACGGCTTTTAAAGGGTGTTAAAATAGGGTTTAACGCTGAACGGGATGACAATCCTGGTCAGTGTTGGTCTGCGCTGGGGGTTTGTGACAACTTCATGCGCATTTTGACATTTCAGGTTGCGCTTTACACCCACCGACTGGAATGAGAAATTTCCTCGCCCCTCTATCGGTATTTTTCCCGATACAAATTCAGTAATTATCCCATCGATAGAAATGGGGTTTTTCTCCGATACAATAGTATCGGTTTTGAACCTTGCTTGAGTGGTCTTGTGAGCGAAAAGAAGGATATGGAGCCATCGACATCAGGATTTCAAAAGCCCCAAATTCATGTCCTGCTTGTCGAGGACGACCTTGGGGCCCAGCAGTTGGTCCGTCGTGCACTATCCCGTGCGGAGGGCTCGGAGGATTTTGTCCTCGAAATGGCCCGGGATC
>PMBP01000503.1 GCA_003152975.1 Phycisphaerales bacterium
TACTACAACAGCGCCAAGTTTCATTACCTCCATTTCTCGCACGACGAAACGCTCGGTAAAAACTTGCGCGTGATGTCTTGCATACCTGACTCGACGCAGACCGACTCCTTTACGCCGGCCATCGGGATTCCCGCCGGCCGACCCGTGCATCTGCGCGTCGAGGTTGATTACGAGCGACTTCACTTTGCCTATCGCGTCGAAGGCGCCAACAATGACTGGCGCTGGCTGCCGCAGCAGTTCGACGCGAGCATCCTGTCCGACGAGGCGAGCGCGCCCGGCACCCCGAATTTCACCGGCGCCTTCGTCGGCATGGCCTGTCAGGATGCCGCCGGCACCTTGAGGCCCGCGGACTTTGACTTTTTTGAGTACTGTGAGAGAAGCTATCGCCAAAATCCGTTCTGCACTTCATCGGGGTAACGATCTTTACTCACAAAGCCGTATGGTACATATATTGGCCAAGCGTTACGATTATCACCTTCTCGACTAATGAGCCCGGATAATGATTTACTCAATGTATGGCACGACTTACTCACGAGCTCCTTTCCCCAATGGCACAGGGAGTTGCAGACGCGACCAGTTTGTTGTGAGGCGGGTTAACGCGTCAGGCACGGGCCCGGAGTGGCTCTGCAGGACGCCCTGCCATTGGCCCTGGCGATTGCGCCACAGGGCCATGTCCGTGCGTTGGGGCAACTCGATCCGCATGTCGCGGCAGATGAACATTTTCAGCCCGCCCGCGGCCATGGCGGCGATTTGGCCTGAACTATCGAACCGCACGGCGGCCACGCCGACGGCGTCGAAGGTGACATCGTGCCCGTTGACATTGATCGTCTTGAGAATCGGATCGCCCAGGACATTGTTCTCACCGGATGCCAAGATAACGGTACCGTCCAGCAGCCGGCACTGTCCGCTGGGCCTGGGCATCATCGAGCCAGCGAAGCCCACCGCGCCGCGCTTCGTGCATGGCGTCTGTCGCGCCGTGCCGACGGCTTGAAGCTGCGCGATGACGGCACCTGCGCAGGTATCCGCGTCGGTCATGGCTCGCATCGCTTCGGGCAGCGCACGGTGTCCATCGAAGGGCCGGCCCTCGAAGTCCATCGTCCACTCGCCCACATGGTACAGGGTCGTCTTGCCGGCGGCGGCCGCACGGCTAAAAAACTCCGCCACGGCCGGCCGCTCATACTGCGGATTGTAGAGCACAACAGCCGAATAACGCTGCGCTCCATACTGGATACTCCCGTCCTGAGCTAACTTGAGATTTCCGGCGGCGATCTCGCTGCTGGGGATCAGATCAGCATAAAAGCCATCGGCCCACAACCGGTCAGTTATGGCCAAGCCCGTTTCGGCCAACCCAGGGCCAGCCCAGTTTAGCGCAGCCGGATGCCCGAAAACGACCGCGACCGGACAATCGATCGGTTCGGATGAGATGAAGTTCAGCAGGCGGATCCGGCAGTCGGCAGCCAGCAGATTGTCGCCGAGCAGCGAAATCGTGAGATGGTCCGGCGAGACATCAGTTGAATACGGATAGATCGGGTGGAAGTTCATCCGTCCGCCACCCAGAGCGTGCCGCCAGAGGTCCTCGCGATATGCCTCCAGCGTGCGTTCGTAGTACATGTTGACCCACAGCGGACTGCGCCACTTCTTGGCCAGGGCCGTACGGACACAGAAGGGCGTGGCCTCGTCGGTCTGTGCCAAGTCGCGATGACAGGCCCACCAATCCAATCCATTCTTGAAGACCTCCTCGCGCGTTGCCGGATTGGGCCACCATGTCGGATGCGTCGCCGACATGGCCTGCGGACCGAAGACATCCTTGATGGACTGGTAGAATGCGTTTTCGACCTCGGCGTTACGCTGCCAGTTCATTTCCATGAAGTAATTGATGGCGGCCGCCCGCTCTGCCTCCAGACCCCCGTGAGGTTTGAACATCAGCAGCAGGTCGCGTACCAAATCGCGGCCCGGTCGCCGCCGCGCATACTCCTTGGACATGGCTGGAGAGAAATACTGATCCTCGAGTTGGGGGTTGAAGCGACCCGGGAATCCCCACTCATCCTTGCAGGCCCCGGCCAACGGAACATCGGCATATTGCTTGAGGATGCCCCGTTCGAACTCAGTCAAGTGCGGGGCGAAGACATCCGGCGCAAAGAGGGTAAAGGCGGCCAGAAGGCAAGCCGTCCGGCCATGGTCCTCGGCAGTACAGGGAATAGTAACCTTCAGCGCCTTACCGTCGGCTTGGGCAGCCTGGCATCGGACGGTAATGTCCCGGATGGTGGCCGGCTCGATGCCCTGCGGCCCAACCTCATAGGAATATGCCCGCAGCAACCGCGAGGAAATCGACTCGTAGGGACGGACACCCAAGTGCGTGGGCGTGTAATGGTCGGCCAATTGGATCGCGTCGATCACCAGCGACGCTTGACCTTCGGGCCCGAGGGGTATCTCGCGCAAGCGGACNNATCTCGCCGGGATGCTTGTCCATGAAGGCCTGCCGCGCCAGGCGGACATCCAGATCCATCACCACTTCCATGCCGTGAGCATGGGCATACTCGGCTGCTTTCCTAATCTGGTCATGCACCTCGGGCTGTGTCACCTCGACGCTATGGCGGATGCTCGTGGTCAGCAGACCATAGCCCGAATGCCTTTCATGCAGATCAATAAATCGCTTGTAGCCGTCGGGCTCGAAATCCGGGGCCGTCAAAAACCAGCAGCCGATGCCGGGCCACGACATCTTGATGGCATTGTGTTCCTGGCCTGGCAGGTCGACACGCAATGAACGCAAAGAAGGATCCATCGCGGCTTTCGGTACCGTGTCGCCCTCGCCAGACCACGCGGCCGTCAACAACAAGGGAAACATCGCCAGCCAAAGGAAGGCNNTTCTTGATCGCTGGGTTCATTATCGTTCTCTTGGTTCTTTCGCATTTCTTTGTTTTGAACTGATATCCACAGCTTTACACCATCGATTCAGTTCCGGCGCTAACGGTTAAGGAATCTTCTTCTTATCAACTTTCCACCCCGGCATCTGAGCCACTCCGCAAGGCACGTCCACGAACATCTTTGCGGCCTCCTTATCCTCTTTCAACTGCCACTGAAACCA
>PMBP01000021.1 GCA_003152975.1 Phycisphaerales bacterium
TAACTCTATGTTGCCAAAGAACTTATGGGCCAATAATAATTACACCCTACGGGAAAAATGTTGCGCATCGTGCGCAAGATTTTATCCGTAAGGTACTAATTGAGTGTCCAAGGTAACTCAATGGCGATCCAGTATCGATCATGCAGTCGATCTTCGGCGATAATCAGATTGGCAAGCTGGGCCTTTATGTCGGGATTATCTGTAATCCCGTTGGTGCCCCATATATACTTTAACCGGATAACCAATCGGATATATTGGCATTCACGAACTCGTCGTCGGCGAGATAGGGATATTCTCTTGCGATTGTATCGATTGCATCAATCTGACCGGCGGACAATTTCTCATCAGAGTCCAGGACAACAATGTCTCGCACAAAACCTTGCCGGTGGAGCACATACAAGATCCCCGGAATACAACCGGTAAAGTTGTGGTCCGCGTCAAATATCGCTTTATTGGCAAGCGTGATCTGTCCCGCCAGCGTGAGTATCCTGAATGGAATCGGCAGGTTGTTTCTGCAAAGCTCATGAACCGTATCCAGATACTCTACCGCCTTCCGGGTCCAGCAAGCCCATTGCCCCAGCAACCCCCCGACGATGCGCAACGGTACAGGGTGACCGTTTACAACAAACTCATACCGTGTCAGCAAGTCTAAAAGAATAGAATCGTCATTGCCGGTGTATAAGGCAATCTGGTCTGCGCGGCCGGAGTGGGCTACGGCTTCCAGCACATCCAATGTCTGGTGTCGGTTAAACGGCGCGATCTTGATCGCCACCAGATTCGGAATTTCCACCAGCCCTCGCCAAAACTCTCCCGGTAGGATCATGTTGCTGATGGATTGCTGTAGGTAAAATCCCATAATCGGGATGACGGCCGCAATCTGGCGGGCATGATCGAGCCATTGAGCTATGTTTTTTCCCTTCAGAGCTGTCATCGATAACAGACCGATGTGGTAACCAAGCTCTTTTGCCAACTGGGCTTCCCTGACTGCCTGCTGGGTTGGGCCGACGATACCGGCAATCAGGATCGGTTGAGGACAACCGCTTTTACGGACATATTCTCTAGCGGTTTCTGTCGCCAATTCAAGGACGGGCCGCAGCAAGCCGACTTTGGGATCGTGAATCGAAAACTGCGTCGTATGGACGCCGACGGCGAGACCCCCGGCGCCGGCCGACAAATAATAGCGTGTCAAAGCCTTTTGACGACGGATATCCATTTGTCGGTTGGATTCACNNACATCCCGATCGGAGTCTGTCTGCAATGCCTGAATCCATACGAGACTCTAAAACCTCCCGTCCGATACCTCAAATTTTGTGGGTTTGTTCAAAACCTCTTTCCCCGACACGATCCAATCAACGATTGTGGAAACCATCTCTGGAAGACCCATTAGGGGCGGTCCGAATTTCTCTATACACTTTGAGGCATTGGAAAGCAACGCATCGGTCCCTTCGGGATCGGAAAAGATTGGTTTTTTCCCCAACTTGTCGGCGATTTGAAGGGCCAGTTCTCGAATCCTTACGACATCGGGCCCGGCCACATTCAGGATCGTCGGCGGCGATTGCGCCAAGGTGATCGACCGTATGATATACCCGATGGCATCTCTTTGCCAAATCAAGTTTACCGCAGGGACTCTCAGATCGATGGGTTCTTCATGAATGATCTTTATGGCCAAATCCACGATAATCCCATACCGCGGCTCGTTGGCATAATTTAACCGGACAATCGTCATCGGCGAGCGATGTCGTTCTGAAAAGTACTGAAAGACCCTCTCCCGCCCCAGACAGGATTGGGCATACTCACCCACCGGCCTTGGTTCTGTGTCTTCACAAGGTGCCCGTTCTCCGATTTTCACATATGGGTACACATTTCCCGTTGAAAAAACGACGATGTTCGACTTTCTGTATCGATATGCCAACGGCCCGGGAAGATAGCTGTTGATGACCCATGTCAAGGGCTGTTTTCCGGTTGAACCAAACTTCATTCCGATAAGGTAGAATACATTTCGAACTTGTGGAAGCAGTCGGTGATCCTCCGGTTCCAGCAGGTCCGCCGAAATGGGCGTTACGCCCGCCGTCTCAAGACGAGACACAATCGATCTGTCGGAGAAACGGGAAACAGCATAGACGGTTTTGTCCGGTACGGCCTTCTTCAGCATCATGGCCAAGGTCGGCCCCATTTTCCCGCCGGCTCCAAGAACAACACAATCACCCTCCATTGCTCGAGCGACCTTTATGACTGCCTCTGAGGGTTCGCTGAGCTTCCCTTCCAATTCACTTTCATTCTGTGGACAAGTATTCTTCATGGTTCAGACAGCAGATCCTTATCCTTCACGGCATTGCGTATGAAGATACCGGCTGAATCACTCTCAGGCCAGACAAATCCTTCGGTTGCGGGGATCCGATGGAGGTTGGACTGACCGGACCGGATCGGTATCAACGCGAATATGTAGAAGTTCTCTGACGCCTCATGTCCGAGTCAGTCAAAAGATATTGCGTTTCTGTTTTGATGGTTGCTGTTAATGGTTTGTCGTTCACACTTCCGCCGAGCGTGCCCGTCGGATTAAATCGCACCTGCCATCGCTGCGCAATGTTGACGCCGGCCGGGGCCGCGAACTCCACCGGGGTGGGCTGACCAACCTTCTCGTCGGCGACTTCGAACACATGCAGAAACAGGGTCCGCGACCCACTGTCCGGATCTCCAACTTCGATTCGCCAGGGACATACCGGCGGCTTCGCTCGGCCCTCTGTCGTATGATTGTACTGCGCCGCGGGTTCCAGCGGGTGGCCCCAGGCCTCCCGGCCCGGACCGCCCCGCAGGACGACCTGGGCCTTCTGTGGCAGAAGGGTGTGCAGGAACATCCGTGACCGGCCGTGTGACAGGACCTCTTTGTCACCGTCCGCTTCAGGCATACTGAGCCATGTCAGACACTTCTCCTGTTGCTGCGGCTCATCGGGTACATGGAGAAAGAAGTGGCGGGCAAAATCGGGATTCGTCGCCTCCACACGGTCGAACACGATGAAGAACTCCCGCTGTCCGCGCAGGTAGAGGAACTGCCGCGTCACTTCACGGGCCTTGCCGCTGCTATAACCCTGAGTGATGTCCGCGGCGGCGTAGGTATAATCGGCGTTATGCTCGAAGGCGACGATATGGCCCCGTTCGCGTGGCAGTTTGTCGCCTTCATAGACATGACGCAGAAGGCCGCCATCATTCTCATTGTTCTTGTCCCGCCGAAACTTCTCGGTGGGATCGAAGATGGTCACAATGTTGAAGATCAGCGAGCCGCCCGCGAAGTAGTCGGAATCGTTGTGGCCCTGCCCGCCCTGACGCGAAACCAGAGCGCCGCGTTTGCAGATCAGAAAGTGGCCCTCGTCATCGCGCGCGTGGCCGGCAAATTGCGGGCCGCACCCGAAAAATGCCTAGGTCGCATCGGGATCGTTCCAGGCGCTGCGCATGTAGACATGGCCGGCACCGGGGAACAGATAACCCAGAGGCAGCCGGTCCGGTGGAGTTGCCTGGATTGAGGGGTCGTAGCAGGCCACACGCTGCCATCGCTCGCGCAGCCACTCCCGGCCGCGGTCGGAGAATCCCTGCGAGAGCCCATCGCGGAGCATCGGCGCCGCGCGGGCGAACGCGGCCGGACGAGAGCCGTCCCCATCGTCGATCCAGGCCGTGCGCTCATTGTGGGGCATCATCGTGTAGGCCACCCAGCGCGGCTCTTCCACTGGATAGCCCCAGGGTTTGATCTGCTTGAAGAGGTCGATGCCTGTCGCCGTGCGCCAGGCGTGGAAGGCATACGGGATCACCGTGACCGGCCCATAATCGCCGTGGCCGTAGGATTCCGACCAGACTCCGCCCATCCGGTTGAAGGCGGGAATGCATTCTTCGGGGACTCGTGTGTTCCAGGAGTCCAGAAAACTCTTGGTATCCGTTTCGTACTTCGTGCCGGTACCCGCAATCGCCAGCGCGATGAAGAGTTTCTGCGTGAGCGCATCGCGGCAATTCATAATATTCAGATGGATCGGTCCCCAGGTCTGGTTGTATTCCCAGTGGCCCCACTTTAGCAGGATTCGCGGCTCGTCGGTGAAAAATCGCAGCCAGGTGCCGAGGGCGTCGCCATACCGCACGCGCTGCTCGGGCGTCAGCGCGTCGAAAATCCAGTCATAGGCAATGGCGTGGTAACCAAAATTGCTGCCCTGGCGGTCTGAGATGAGCGTTCCGTCGCCCCATTGCTTGATTATCACATCGGCATACGGGCGGGCGTCGTGGCCCCGTTGGCGTTCGACCAGGTACGCAATGCCGCAGTTCATCAGGTCCTCGGGGATTGACCATTGGTTGGTGATGAACTGGATGTCGCCTCGTCGCACGGCGTCATCGGCGCGCTGTTTGACCACCCGGTAATCCTCGGCCAGCGGTCCGTCACACCGCCTGGCCAACTCTTGTACATTCTCGATGAGCAACCTTGGATGGGCTACTTTGACTTGATATATGGCCTGGCCAAACGAGACGCTAACGGGGGCAGCGACTAACCACATCATTGCTGCCAAAATACTGAATTGTCGATTCATACTGGATATCGCTCCATTTACATCCTTGTCGCACGGGGGTTGTCGGACACACAGGTCCAAACGATAATTGTTTACCCCGTACCCGATTCGTGGCTATTGGTTCAAGGCAACCCATTCGGTTCGCTTTCGTTATCGAATTCCCACGCACCGAGGTTGGGGCTTTCAGACCGACAGTGACGGCGAATGTCCTCGGTTACCTCCGGCAGAACCACACCTTGGCCAATCGCCTTGGTTGCTCTTTGGGTGAGGGCAAGATTTCCCGATGTTGGATCCGCAAAGTAACCGTCGAGGCGACCCGTGAGATTGTGATGAAGTCGTGCTTGTCCTCCGTCAAGCTGGATCTGGCCGTGGACCAGGTTGTTCACAATGTCGGCGTCGGAAGTCCCGGTTCCGATGCGGATGCCACGGTTCCAATTCGGTTCGGGTCGCCAGATCGAATTATTATAGACTTTGATTTGTTCGGAATACCACACCTCAATTCCGCAGTCCGGCCCGCCTGATATAAAATTGTTGCGGATGACCCCGTCGCGAACATAGACGAGCCGCTCTCCGGCGCCATTGGCTGTGGATTGACCGGGATTGCCGAAGGCCACACCCCGATCGCAGTCGAGGATCCAATTGCGTTCCACCACAACCCCTCTGGATCGCACCCAGATGAAGATCGCGGCACGACCTCCACCGTTGCGACCCTTGATATTCCGAAAGACATTGTCGCTGAAGGTCCAGTCTTCCAGGGCCATCATGTCGATGGCAGCGATGTAATCGCCTCCGAACAGCCACTGCGCCGGCGGGATTTTGGTGTTCTCGAAGCGGCAGAATCGGACGGAGCCGTGTACCGCACGGACAGTCGGGTCTTGACCCGCCGAGCCCTTGATGGCTCGGACCCCGATATCCTGAAAACGGCAGTTGTAGATGCAAATATTCTTCGGCGAATTTTCGGCTTCCACCTTCACGCCGTACGACCGACAGTCGGCAAAGGTTATGTCCGCAAGGGTGACCCCATCACAATGAGCGATTCGGAGAATATCGTCCCCCTGGAAATCGCTGTCCCACCCTCTGCCGCTGAGGATGACCTTTGTCGGATCGCCGGCGGCACTGCGAATCGTCATGTTTTCCTTCTCTTGGAGGACGATTGGCTGGATTAGTCTGTAGTGACCGTCACCGAGAAGGATTGTCCCCCCTGTGCCGATGTGCTCAACGGCACCGAAGAGTTCGTCCACGGTTGCAGCGCGGATGACCTGGCCCTGGGGGGACGCAAGCGGTGGGGCCTTTGGAAACACGAATGAGTCAGTTGCGATTGAATTGAACGGGAGGTGGAAAAGGATGGATAGTAACACCATGTTCATCGGTACACTCCGTTCTCAACGGTTTCTATCGATTACTCTTGTCCCCCAAACAAATCTTAGGAATTCGTCTTGAGGTTGACAGGGTTTCCTTCCGACGGTATGTCATTCTATCCGATCGGATTGAAATGTAAACATGCCGATAACAGGGTACCGATACAATCGCCGTTGCGTATCGGAGACTCCCCTGTGAAAAAGATCCTTTGACAGTTCCCAGAATTCTTTGTACATACATTAGGAATGTATGCGGAATGTTTCTGGAATTGAACGGTTGGAATGGGAAACAGAGAACGCTTTGAATCCGGAGGCGTATCAATGGCAAAAAAACACTTTATTCATGGCACCCTCGCTCTTGGTTGTCTTTTAGCGATTACCTCTTGTGGCGAGGATCGTAGAATGACCGCAGGTTCCAATCCGGATCAAATCAACGATTATGTTCTGGTCTGGTCGGATGAATTTAACCAAGACGGGCGACCGAATCCGAACAACTGGAACTTTGAGCAAGGTTTTGTGCGAAACGAGGAACTGCAGTGGTATCAGCCGGACAACGCCCGCTGCCAGGAGGGACGGCTGATTATCGAAGGCCGGCGCGAGCGTGTGCAGAATCCCCGTTATGTTCCGGGTGGGCGATCCTGGAGGCAAAGCCGCGAATATGCCGAGTATTCGTCGGCCTGCCTGAAAACCTCGGGACTTCACGCCTGGACCTTCGGCCGATTTGAGATACGCGGGCGGATTGACACCCGGCCGGGGTTGTGGCCGGCATTCTGGACACTCGGTTCGGCCCGCGGATGGCCGGGGTGTGGCGAGATCGACATCATGGAATATTACCGGGGAATGCTGTTGGCGAATGCCTGTTGGGACGGCGGCCAACGGGCAAGCCCGGCCTGGGACGACTCGAAAAAACCGATCGGGGAATTCACAGACCCCGACTGGTCCAAGAAGTTTCATGTCTGGCGGATGGATTGGGATGAGGCATTCATCCGCTTGTATATGGATGACCTGTTGCTGAATATGATCGATCTGTCGGAAACGATCAACAAGGACGGTAAAGGGGCCAATCCCTTTCACGAGCCGCACTATCTTCTGTTGAATCTGGCAATCGGCGGAATGCAGGGGGGAGATCCCTCACAAACGGAATTCCCCGCCCGCTTCGAGGTCGATTATGTCCGGGTTTATCAGAAACCGCCAAGCCCGATTCCTGCTAAGTGAGGTTTCATTTTCCCGATCATCCGATTCTTCGGAGATGAAATTCCTGCCAAAATTGAGGTGTCCTAAGGTTTGAGCATACCGCCACCATCGCTTCGAGGTTTTGCAGTCGGGGTGTAGCCAGACCATGTACCCGCAAGCATCTGTTTGACATAGATCCCGAAGTTAGGCGTGGGCTCATAGTTCCAGCCGGTAATCAGCGTTGGCCCGGCGGAGGGATGAAAATCCCATGCAGTATAGGACCAATGATGATCTTCAATGACCTGTAAGATGCGCATCAGCCAATCCCCATCATTTCGACCCATGCCTCCAAACCCCCGCGGTCGGTTTGCGGCCGGCGGTTCGCCATCCTTCCAATAGGACCCTCCGAATTCGCTGATGATGATCGGAATTTTCGCGGCCGCCTTCTCCATATTGCCGATCCAGGTCTCCACGGCCTGGTTCTTATTGTTGTAGCAGTGATTGGCGTAGATCACTCCGTTACCATTGGTACCCTTGAACTGCCGGCCTTCGAGAATCCCGGAAAAATCATAGGACCAATCCAGCCCGCCTACGACGATCAGATTGTTGACGCCGGTTGCGCGGACCGCTTCAAATAGTGCCTGCATCCCGACGGCCCGAAAGGTTTTCGGCGTCTGACCCCGACGGTTTGGCTTGTCGGTAATATCTCCGCCATTGAGCCAGATATCCCAACTGACATCGTGGGGTTCGTTGTACAAGTCATAGAGGACCGCGGGATGGTTGGCATAGATGGGGGCCAGGTCTTTCCAGAAAGTCAGACTATGCTCATCGGGCATCGAATGCTGACCGATTTGCTCGCCCCAGACTCCGGCGCTGGACCAGTGCAGATCCAGCATGACGTAGACATCCTTCGAGGCGCACAATTGCACGACGCGATCGACCAGAGCCCGATACGATTTGCCGTCATCGTTTTGTCCGGGGGCTTTTCCAAACCAGCGATCCTGCGACAAGGGCAGGCGAATATGGTTGACATGCCAATCGTCGATAGCCACTCGTACGGATTCGAGAATATGCCCTTCGCCGTCGCTGGTCCATTCGAGGCTGGCGGCATTGACACCGCGCAGGCGAACCGGCTGATGCTTGCTGGTGAGAATCCGCGTGCCAGCCACCTTCAACGGCAAAAGCTTCGC
>PMBP01000063.1 GCA_003152975.1 Phycisphaerales bacterium
CGGTATTCGTTGTTGTCGGCGTCGTGCTGGTGTTTTCTTCCCCCTGGGTTGCCCCTCTGTATATTACTCTTGCGGGATTCGTGGGGGAGCTTCGGATTCTTACCTTGAATCACTACCTGTCCGATGTTGCCGCCGGCGCCGCGATTGGCCTGGTCGGCGGAGCCGTCGCGGCCGCAGTCATCCAACGCCATGTGTCCGATTCTTTCCTCCGGCAGCGGAACCGTACGGCCCGCTGGGCCGGAGGGATTGGGATTGTCTCGTTGATCGTTCTGGAATCCACGATTCACCATCACAGTTCCATCCTGACCTTTCTGAGGGTCTATGGGCCGGCGGTTGTGCTGACGGTCCTGGGCTTGGAAATCTCGCGCAAGATGTCGATAACTCAGTCACCCCGAGGAACACAGGATTAGACGGGTTTTGCGGCTGTGTCATTACTGGATGCGAAATATCCGCAGCAGCGACGGCAACACGATCAGGGCCATGGGCAGTTGGACGGCCAGGCCGGAGATGATGGCAATGGCCAGCGGCCGCTCCATTGACGATCCCTGCCCCCACCCCATCGCCAAAGGCATCAGCGCCAGGATAGCCGCCAGGGTGGTCATGGCGATCGGGCGCATTCGATTGACTCCCGCGGCGATCAGGCGGTCCTGCGGGGCCAGCCCGGCCAGTTCGCTGAACTCGGAGAAATAAAAGATGCCGACCTCGGTCACGATGCCGACGACCATCGTCAGCCCCATCATCGAGGTGATGTTCAGCTCCGTGTCGGTCAGCCACAGGCCAATGAACACCGCCGCCGTGGCCAGCAGTGTTGTCATGAGCATCGCAATCGCCACGCGGAACCGCTCGTAGAGGTACAGCAACAGGAGAAACACCAGCACGACCGCCGCCGCCAGAACGACAAGCAGGCCCTGAAACGCGATCTGCTGTTGCTCATAAAGCCCACCCAGCCGGTAATAGACTTCGGCCGGAAGCAGGCCCGGTCTGGCCAGTGCAGTCTTGATGTCGCGGATGGTCGATCCCATGTCGCGGTTGCTGATTCGTCCGGTTACGGCGACCATGCGGCGAAGGTCGTCGCGTTTGATCTGCGGCTGGCCAGTGATCGGCGTCAGGCTGGCGATGCGACCCAGCGGCAGCAGATGGCCGTCGGGGGCGCGAAGCTGGAGCTCGCTCAAACTCGCCTGGCGCGATCGGTATTCCTGCGGGACCCAGACACGAATGCCGATCATCTTGGGCCCGCGCTGGATCTGCGTGGCAACCGTTCCGGACAGATACGCCGATATGATCTTGGCCACCAACTCCGGATCGAGACCCTCGGCGCTGGCCTGAACACGGTTGACGGCAATATCCAACGCATCGCCGGCTAGGGCCAGGCCGTTGTTGACATCCACCACTCCGGGAACGCGCTTGATCTCCTCGGCAACGGTGGGGGCCAGTTTGCTCAGGAGTTTGCCGTCATCGCTGAAGAGCTCCACCTCGATGGGCTGAGGAACGGCCGTCAGATCTCCGATGACATCTTCCATCAACTGTAACAGTTCAATATCCAGGCCGGGGATTGTCTTTTGAACCCGTTCCCGAACATCATCCATCACTTCTTCGATGTCGCGCCGCGGCATGGGATGGAGGCGGACGAAGAAATCGCCTTGATACACCTCGGTAATGCCGCCGCCCAGTTGAAGGCCGGTGCGACGCGAATAGGTCTGGACCTCGGCCGTATCCTGAAGGATCACTTCCAACTGCCGCAACAGCCGGTCGGTCTCGGCCAGAGACATGCCCGGCGGGGCGATATAGTCCAGGATGAATCCCCCCTCGTCCATTTTGGGCATGAATCCCGTGCCGGTATGCAGATAGCAGAAGAACCCAACCGCCAGCAGCGGTGCAATCAGCCCCAAGACCATCCACGGATTCGGCAAGATCGCGCTCATGATCCCGCGATAGATGGCGTGGAACAGGCGGGTGAAAATCCCGTGCTCTTGTTGATGGGCGTCTTTGTCGTTAAGGAATCGTGCGGCCAGAAGCGGCACCGCCAGATACGCCGCCAGGAACGATACCAGCAGACTGGCGGCCATCGTCAGGGACAGGGCCTTGAAGAAGGCCCCCGTCACGCCCGTCAGGAATGCCAGGGGCGCGAAAATGATGATCGTCGAGGCCGAAGAGCCCGTCAGCGGTTTGGCAAACTCCATCGCGGCCGACTTGACGCGATCCACGGCCTGACCTTCGCCGTTCCGGAGGCGGCGGATGATGTGCTCGATGAGGACAATGGAGTCATCGATGATTAACCCCACGGCCGCGGCCATGCCGCCGAGGGTCATGATGTTGAAGCTCATGCCCAGCACAAAAAGCGTCAGGACGGTGATCGCCAGGACGGCCGGCACGATGATCGCCGCGATCAGCGTAGTCTTGATATTCCGGAGAAAGATAAGCAAGATCAAGACCGCCAGCACGACACCCACCAGCACCGCATTCCGCACGCTTTCGGCGGACGAAAGGATCAACTCGCTCTGGTCGTACCAGTTGGCCACCTTCACCTCGCTGGATAGGTGAGTCTCGAATTCGGCCAGACGCTCCTTAACATCGCGGGCGATCTGCACGGTGTTGCCGCCGGGCTGCTGATAAATCTGAAAGACCACCGCGTCGTGTCCGTCAGCGGTCACGCGCGACCAGATCGGCTCGGCGTCTTTGTACACCCGGGCGGTGTCACTGAGCCGGAGAATGCCGTTGGGATCGGACTTGAGGACAGTGGAGGCGATCTGATCAAGGTCCTTAAAGCTTGTGTCGGCCACCACCAGGTACAACTTGTAGTGGTCTTCCAGCCGCCCGACGGCCGAGAGAACATTGTTGGCCGCCAGTCGCTCGCTCACCTCCGCCAGCGACAGGCCGTACGAGGCCAGCCTGGCCGGATCGACATCGACGCGAATTTCCTCCTTGCCGCCGCCCATTACATCGATCTTGGCCACACCGCTGACGGTCGTCAGGAACGGCCGAATCTGGTACTGGGCCAGATCATAGAGTTCCACGCCGCTTTTGGTGTCGCTGGTCAAGCTGTAGCAGATGACCGGAAAGACCGTCGGGTCCATGCGGCGAACGGAGAATTCGGTGCCCTGCGGGAGCGTGGGCATGACCTGATTGACGCCCGATTCCACCTGAAGCATCGCGGCGGTCATGTCCTGATTCCAGCCGAAGTTGACGGAGATCTCGGCGCTGCCGCGGCTGGTGGTCGAACGAATGTTGCGGACGCCCTCCACCGCGCGGATGGCTTCTTCGGCCGGATAGGTGACCTCGGTGGCCATGCGTTCGGCCGGGCGGTC
>PMBP01000205.1 GCA_003152975.1 Phycisphaerales bacterium
ATCCATGTGAGTCCGACATTTCCCAAAGTGCTATCCAAACGGGTGAATTCACCTCACCCGGACTGATTATCCTGCCGTGTCGATCCGATGGCAAGGGGTTTGATGCCGCATTTAGAGGTTCTCACAAAATGAAGCCATCTTTTCATAGAAAGGTCTGGATTCCCGCTTTCGCGGGAATGACAAACAATCAATTACCTCGTCCCGATGAAGCAATCGGGACTCGGTGGCGGCCACCCGACGCGCTGTCGGTTATAACCCCCGACATAAAGCCGGAAAAAACACAAAACCCCCGGGATAAACCCGGGGGCTTTCATGTTTGTGCAAGAAGGACAACAAAGCAGGTCATCGGTCAGCGACGGGCGACGACGCAGTCCACGGTTCCCCGTTTCCAGGCGCTGGTACCGCTTTGGTTTAGGGCCCGAACCGAATAGCGGTATCGACCGTTGCCGACGGTGTCGGAATAGGAGGTGGCGGCGCCACTGTAGATTTGCGACCAGGTCGTTCCGCCGTCGTTGGACCGTGTTACCACATACTGGGTCGCGCTGGACGCGGCCGCCCATCGTACGGCGTATTTCCCGGTGGCGCTGGTGGAAGGATATGATATCGATGCGGGGACGGGGGGAGGCAGGGTGACGACGCAATCGACGGTCCCCGTTTTCGAGGCGGCGGCTCCGATGCTGTTAACGGCCCGGACGCCATAGCGGAACCGGCCGTTGCCGACGGTATCGGTAAACGCGGTGTCGGGGCCGGAATAGACCTGGGACCAGGTTCGTCCGCCGTCACTGGAACGGACCGCCGCATAGGATGTCGCGCCGGCCGAGGCGGACCAACAGACTCGATAGGATCCCGTTTTGCTCGAGGTGGGATAGGTGATGGACGCGGACGCGACAGGCACGGTGGTCCAGACGACGCAATCGGTCAATCCGACTTTCCAGTCGCCGGAGCCGCCGGGGTTCAGGGCCCGGACGCAATAGCGATAGGTTCCGGCGCCGATGGTTTCCGAGTAGGACGAGTTGGGGCCGATATAGACGGACAACCAGCTTGTGGCGTTATCCAGGGATCGCATCAGTTCATAGGCCGTGGCATCGGAGGCCTGTGACCAGGTGATCGTGAACCGGCCGGTGGCGCTGGTGGGGTACACGATCGCGGCCAGGGCCGAAGGGGGCGAAGGCAGGGCCGAGCCGGTGACGAAGTCGATGCGGCTGCGGCTGCCGCTGGTCAACTGGCCGTTGGCCGATAGTCCCGTGGTTACGGTCTTGTTGGAGTCAAACACGAAGTCGGGCGAGGCGGCGCTGACAGTGTAGGTCGTATTGGGCAGGACATGGGTCAGGGCATAAATGCCATTGACATTGGTGACGGCCGTATAGGAACCTCCGGCGTAGGTCGCGGTGACGGTAACCCCGGGAACGGGATCGCCGGAGGAGTGGGTGATCCGACCGCTGATGATTTCTCCGGAACCGGCGGGGAAAATATTGTAGATACACGCGACGACGGTGTTGAACGCATAGCCGGCATTGACGCTGGGCAGGTTGTACCAGGCGTCGGCCAGGCCGTCCCAGCCCATGTTGAGGTGGTGGTANNAATGACGGCGTTGGAATAGCGGAAGGTGGAGACCAGCGCCGAGCGGGCGTCGTGCATATACGCGCCGGAGCCGCCGGAGCTGTACTGCATCGACGCGGCAACGCCGGCATCATAACACAGGGCTCCGATGGCCTCGCGCTGTGCGGCGGTGGTCGCATAATCGGGCGTCAGATCCATCCGGCTCCAGTTGTAGGCCCCGCCGAGTCCGTCGCCGCCGCGGGTGGTGGCGGTCTGCGTGACGGATCCGACGCGGATCGTTTTGGTCTGGCGGCCGACGCCGGCGATGGGCCATTGGCTGTAGCGCATGAACTGGGCCATGGCCGTGGCCACGCAGCCGTCGTAATAATGGTTTGGCGTGTAATAATCATAACAGTAGGCGTTGGTTCCCCAGGCGGTATCCTGGCCCCAGGTTGTGCTCATCAAGGCGGGAACCCGGACATCCGAGATCGACATCGCGTTTCCGGCGGCCGCCGTCGCGGCAGAAACTTTGAGTTTGCGCCATTTGATTTTGGCCTTCAAGGAACCGATCCGGGCCATCAGATCCTGATTGGTCCAGGGATTGCCCTGGTTGAGGCGCGCTTCGAGGCGTTTGGCAGCGTCGATGCGGGAAGGCAGGTCGCGACTGACCAGTGCGCCGAGGGCGTTGTCGGGGGAAGGATCAAAGTACGCATACCCGGACACGAAGCCCACGATGGGCTCGACCAAATCGTCGGCGGAGACGATTACGAATCCGGAAGGCAACAGATAGACAATATAGTAATCCAGGGATCCATCGCTGCCGTAATAGGCGTCGGTCCATTCGATCACCCATCCGATCGAGGCGCCCAGGGGGGCGTCGGAGGAGTTGAGCCATCCGGTCACGGCATCCTCGGCCTGGGCCCGGGAGACAGGAGCGGCCCAAAGCGAGCTCGATGCCAACGATATCAATACGATCAATGTGACAATGGATCTGTTCAGAGTCATGGTACACCCCCGTTGGCAGGACATCAATCTGCCACAAAAACGCTATTGCCTTCGTTCCGCTGGGCGGATGATCCGTACGACTCGCTGATTCGACCGTGCGCCTGAGGGCAGGTCCGACGAAGTGTATCACTAAAATTTACATAATGGGATTATACCAGAATGCGTGCTTTATGTCAAGGAAATATTAATGATATATTAAGACTTGTTAATGCACTAAAAGGAGTAACCTTCGCTGGGATTATCGGACGGTCCAGGCCGCAAAGAATCTAACCACGGATTTTACGGATTACACGGATTATGGCGCCGCCCAGGGCGATCCGGTGCGCCCGGGCATGTCAGCAAACGCAAACTGATCGGCAATCGGTACGGTCCCCAGTCAGGTGTATCGGAGTCGGGGGCCAGAACCGAACCGGTTCTGGATTACCCTACGGGATCTAAAGAGGACTTCTCGATTGATGTTAAGCCAACAACCCTGGCGATCATAACGACTCCTTGTTGTTCAATAAAAGATAAACTAATTACAATATGTCCCCTAAGACCGCTCGATAAGGGATATTGGAAGCTTCCTGTAGCCAACCGAAATATCCTTCTGCTAAATACAGAGATTCCCTATAAAGATGGGATAACTCCCGAGCAATGGGAAAATAAATTAACCCAAGAACAACGCAACAATTATGAAGCGGCAAAACCTGGATATGTATTTTACTCACTTTTTGTATATGCCCCCCACCCCTTACTTCCAGAACATGATATAGAGATCGGGAAGAAAATACAAAAAAACGGATATTATAAAATCGACTTTCGCGAATGTTCATCTATTAAGTCTGAGAATATAATAAAACCTGAGAAGCCAATTACAGGGCTACCCAAGATTCTTCAGTTATCTGAGATGACCCGAGGTGCTTTACGAATTAAGTTACAGTTCTATTATTCAGAAAAGGGGAATTAGCATAACATTCTCAAACTGACGAGGATAGTGGGCAAAGGTATGACCACAACCGCCATCCGGTTGTAGTATTCGGGTTGCCCCTCCATCCATGAGGTAAACCATGCGAGTGTTCAAAAAGACCACAACGGCAAAAAAATGGACGATCGAGCTACGGGATCACTTGGACATAGTTCGGCGATTTCCAGGGCTGGCGGATAAAGACCTGTCGGAATCCCTGGGGCGGCGGATCTTGGATCTGGTCAATAACAAAGCATCCACCGATCCGCTGACTCCGGAGCTGATCCGCTGCGCTATGGCGATAGGCGTTTGACGAGACGGTCGAGGGTCAGGGGGGCACAGCCCTCGAAGTGGTTGTTGGCGTGGACGAAGGTTCGCATCTTGCGGAACATGTTCTGGCGGAGGATCGCGATGACGGCGGCGAGGGATTCGTCCTGGGGCAGGAGGACACGGTCCCAGCGGCCGTCGGCGAGTTTTTCGATCTGGCTACGGTCGGGGCCATGGAGGCGGATCACGCAGGGGCCTCCGGTGGCGATGTCGTGTTCGGTGGCGACCTCGGCAATGGGGGGCATGTAGTAGCCCTCGATGAGGACGACACCGAGGGAACGGCGGCGGAGGAAATCGAAGAAACCCTTGACGAGGTAGTTGGGATTGCGGATCTCGACGGCGAAGGAAAACCCGGCCGGGAGCGCATCAAAGAAGGCGTCGAGTTTTTCGATGAAGGCGTCCAGCGAGGGCATCTTGTTGCGGTTGAGATATTCAAACTGGAAGATCAAGGGACCCAGGCGCGACCGCATGGGGGCGAGGCGCTGGAGGAAGTCGGCCATCAGGCCGACATCGAGGAAGTGGGGATTGGGGCGGTTGGCGAAGGCGGCATAGACGGGCGGTTGTTTGGCGTAGAAGTGGGTCAGGGTAATCGAGTTTGGGACTTTGACGGAGAAGAGGAAATCGTCGGGGACGGCCTCGGCGAATTCACGGGGCTCGTTGGGGGCGGGGAGCTTGATGCCCGGCGGAAAGAGGGACCAGAACCACGAGTCGATCTCGACGGTGTCGAAGATGTGGGCATAGGCGCTGAGATAGTCGGCGGGGCCGCCGGAGAGGTTGGGGCGATAGACCAAGCCCTTCCACGCGTCGAACTTCCACGAGCAGGCGCCGACGCGGAGGAGGCCGCGAAATTCTTCGGGCACCGAAATCCGCGACAGAGCAGGGGGTTTATTGTCCCACAAGGGCAGGGAACATTCCATAGACGCCCTTTCGGATCATCATGACGGCGATGGCGGCCAGGATGAGACTGGCGACTTTGGAGAAGGCCTGGGACCCGGCCTTGCCGAGATGGCGGGCCCAGAAGTCGGCCGACAGGAGGACCAGGGCGGCCAGGCCGATGTTGGCGACGAGTGCCAGGATCGTGGCGGTGTGGCCGTGGATATCGACGAGCATCAGTTCGGTGGTCAGCACGGCCGGGCCGACGATCAGGGGGATGCCGAGGGGGACGGCGCCGATGGTGTCGATGCGGCGGGCGTATTTAATGCCGCTGACCAGGTCGATGGTGGCGATGATGAACAGGAGCACGCCGCCGGCGACCATGAAGTCGTACATGGTGATTCCCAACCGGTCGAAAAGAAATTGGCCGAGGTACAGGAAACCGACGGCCACGGGCAAGGCGGTGAGGATCGACTGGCGGATGATGTGGCGGCGTTTGTCGGTGGGCATGCCGTCGGTGAGGCCCAGAAACATCGGTAAGGTCCCGATGATGTCCACGGCAACAAACAGCGGCACGAAGGCCAGAAGAAAGTTGTTGATCGTCATAATCGTTCCTCGCAGGTTCAGCGGGCGGGATCGATGCCCGCGATCGCACCGGTCACTGTACCGGCCCGGCCGGGCGGGGGCAAGCGAATTTCCGCAGATCCGGAGCGGCAACGATCGGAGGTCTGGACAAGCGCGGGGTATGCCTTTACAATGCCCGTTAATGTCGTTCGGAAATAACCCATGAAGAAATGGCTTGCCATAGCCGGACCGATCGTCAGCTTTGTGCTGTTTGTGGCGGCGCTGACGATCCTGTACGAAAAGCTGCACCATGTTCGCATCCGCGACATCCGGGGTGCCCTGCTGGCGATCGCTCCCTGGGCATTGGTAGCGGCGGGGGCTTTGACACTGGCCGATTACGCGGCGCTGACGCTGTACGACCGGCTTGCGCTGCGGTTTCTCGGGCAACGGCTGCGGTACCGCGACACGGCGCTGGCGTCGTTCGTGGGGTATGTGTTCAGCCACAACGCCAGTTTTGCCGGGGGCGGGGCGGCGCGGTTTCGGATGTTCACGACGCTGGGGGTGTCGGTGACGGATGTGGCGCGGCTGGTGGTGTTCGACGGCGTGACCTTCTGGCTGGGATTTTGCGCGCTGCTGTCGGCGGGATTTTTGCTGGGGCTGTTTTCGATCCCGGAGAAACTGGCGATCGCGCCGGGGCTGGTGCGCGGAATCGCGGGTCTGGTGGGGCTGGGCGTGGCGGGATACCTGGTCGTTCTGGGCATCCGGCGGGGGTCGCTGACAATATGGGGCCGGACGCTGTCGATTCCGTCGCTGCGGCTGGGGCTGGGTCAGGTCCTATTGTCGGCGGTGGACTGGTTGCTGGCGGCGGCGGTGCCGTATGTTTTGTTGCCGACATCAGGGGTATCATATGGATATTTTCTGGGGGTGTTTCTGCTGGCCCAGATGGCGGGGGTGCTCAGCGCGGTGCCGGGCGGCCTGGGCGTGGTGGAGACGGTGGCGGTGTTTTTGCTGTCGGACCGGATGGACTCGTCGACGATCGTCGGGACGCTGCTGGTGTATCGGCTGCTGTACTACCTGGGGCCGCTGGTGATCGCGTCGGGGATTTTGGGCGGCGTGGAATTGGCGGGGCGGCGGGCACTCCTTCGGATTCCCGGGCGTATTCTGGGCGCCATCAGTTCGACCTTCGTGCCGTATGTGATCTCGGTCCTGGTCTTTCTAGCCGGATTGATCCTGATGGTCTCCGGATCGCTGGCGACGGATCCCGGGCGGTTGCATCGGCTCAGGATGTTTGTGCCCCTTCCGGCGATCGAGATCTCGCATTTCCTGGGCAGTATTCTCGGGTCCGGGTTGCTGATCTTGTCCTACGGACTCCAGCGTCGGCTGCGGGTCAGTTTCAACCTGATTCTGATCTTTCTGGCGTTCGGGATTGTCGCCCTGCTGGTCAAGGGGCTTGGGGTGGAGGAGGCCGTTGTGTTGCTGCTCTTTGGGGCGATCATGATTCCCTGCCGGGGGCATTTCTATCGGAAGTCGTCGCTGTTGACGCAGCCGTTTTCGGCGACCTGGACCTTGTGGACGCTGACGGCAGTGACCTGCACGATCTGGATCGGGCTGGTCAGCTTCAGGCATATTCCGTATTCGTCGGAGTTGTGGTGGCAATTCGCGTTCAATGCGCACGCGCCGCGGTCGATGCGGGCCACGACGGCGTCGGTGGTGATCCTGCTGGTTTACGCGCTGATCCGCCTGCTGCATCCCGCGGCCCCGAAACGCATCGAGGCGCCGGACGATATGGAGCGGGCGCGCATCCGCGGATTGGTGGAGGCGTGTCCTCGCTCGTCGGCGCATCTGGCCCTGTTGCCGGACAAGCGGTTTTCGTGGAGCCCGGACGGCAAGGCGTTTGTGATGTACGCGGTGGAGGGACGGAGTTGGATCACGATGGGGGATCCGATCGGGCCGGAGGAGTCCTGGTCGGAAGCGATCTGGCAGTTCCGCGATCTGTGCGACGGGTATTCGGGCTGGCCGGTGTTTTACCAGATCGGGCGGGAAACGCTTTCGTATTACACGGATCTGGGGTTGAGTTTTCACAAGCTGGGGGAAGAGGCCCGCGTTGAGCTGCCCGGTTTTTCGCTGGAGGGAAATGCCCGCAGGGATTTTCGGAACATGCGCAACAAGTACCAGCGGCAGGGATACCGAGTGGAGATTCTTGCGGCCGAGGAGGTCCCGGCGCATCTGGACGCGATGGAGACGATTTCGAACCGATGGCTATCGCTCAAGCACGCGCGGGAGAAACGGTTTTCGCTGGGGTCGTTCGATCGCGACTATTTGTCGGCCTTGCCGGCCGTGGTGGTTCGGAACGATCGGGAGATCATCGGCTTTAGCAATTTGTGGCTGGCGGGAAACCGGGAGGAGTGTTCGGTGGATTTGACGCGATACGATCCCGAGTCGGGCCATGGGGTGATGGATTATCTGTTCGTGGAGCTGATGCTCTGGGGGCAACGCCAGGGGTATCGGTGGTTTAACCTGGGGATGTCGCCGCTGTCGGGGATGGAAGCGCGGCGCCGCGCGCCGCTGTGGCAAAAGGTGGGAGGGTTGATCTACCGGCACGCGGAGCATTTCTACAATTTCAAAGGATTGAATCACTACAAGGCCAAGTTTTCCCCGGAGTGGACTCCGCGGTATCTGGCCTGTCCGCGCGGGTGGCAGTTGCCGACGATCCTGGCCAACCTGATTTCGCTGATTTCGGGCGGGGCGTCGGGGTCCTTACGGAAATAGTTTGCCCGGGCAGTTGGCGCAAAAAAAAGGCCGAAGGGGGGATTCTCTTCGGCCTTGCACTATCCGTCGAAACGGTTATTTCTCTTTGGGCTTCTCGGCGGGCTTGGGAGCCGGCGCAGCGGGAGCGGCCGGTGCGGCGGGCTTGGCGCCTTCCTTCATCGTTTCCTGCCGCTTTTTCATGTCTTCCATCCGCTTTTTCATCTGCTCCTGCGTCTGTTTCATCCGCTCTTCCTGGGCCTGGATATCCTTGTTCATCTCGGCCTCTTTGGTGGCGATGACCTTCTTGATGGCGTCGGCGGTCTTGGCGGCCTTTTCTTCCTCGGCCAGCTTGAGGATGGCTTTCCACTGGTCAATCTGGACCTGGTATTCGGCTTTCTTCTTGGCCACCTCGGCCTCCATCTGTTTGGCACGGGTCTCCATCATGCTGGACATGTCCATGCGGCCCGCCTCGGTTCCGGGGGCGGGTTTGGTTGCCGCAGCGGGCGCCGTGGCAGCCCGTGTTTCCCGGGCTCGGGTCCGCTGGTCTTCCTTGCGGGGCTGATCCTTCGTTGCGTCCTGGGCAAACACCACGACGGATGAGCCGACGATGGCCACAACGGCCAACAATGCGATCCACTTCTTCATTTGCTGTCTCCTGAGAAACTCAATTGTCCATTCTGATCGGCCGGCCGCGCCAGCCGAAACTCCATACTCTATATAAGACGGACTTCCACTATGATTATTGCATTGGTGGGTCTTCCATGCAAGGCCCCATTTGTAAAACGGGACGATTCTATATTATCGGCCAAAGGAAAATCCAAAGATGAATCGGGGGAATGAAATTGATGTAACATGAATTCGGTAAAGGGTTTACATGAATTTCAGGGTCCATGAAGGGGCATTATCCCGGAAGGATAGCCCGCGAAATCAGATTCCGTTTGAGATCATCGGCGCCGCGAAAAATGATGGCCTCCATACCAATCCGGCGGGCCCCCTCGACATTGGCGGGCAGGTCATCGATGTAGAGGCAATCGGCGGGAGGGATCTGGACGGACTCGGCGGCACGATGAAAGATGGCCGGGTCGGGTTTCATTGTCCCCACTTGAAAGCTCAAGACCGGCCGGGGAAAGATCGACAGGATCGGATAGGAGTAGCGGAGGAACTGCCAGTGCAGGGCGTCGGTGTCGGACAGCAGGCCCAGGGGGAGGCGGCCGTGCAGGGACCGCAGCAGGTCTTCCATGCCCGGCATGGGGGAGAAGATGTCGCACCACAGTTGGCCGAAGCGGTCAAAGGGAACGGTCAGGCCGAAGCGACGGCACAGGGCTTCGTGAAATTGTTCGGGGGTGATGCGGCCGGTGCCGTATTGCACGACCAGCGGGTCGCTCATGATCCGGCTGATGGTCACGACGGGGTCGCCCTCGGTCAGGGCGGTTCCGAGATGTTCGGCCAGGCGAGCGATGTTGACATCGACGATTACGCGGCCCAGGTCGAAGATGACGGCTTGGATCGGATGGGTCATGCGGGGCTCCCGCCGGAGGATTGAGCTTGCTCGATCATGTCGCTGTAGGAGCGGTCGATCAGGTCGTCGGGCCCGATGCCGAGGCGGTCCATCCAATGACGACACTGCTCCATCAGGCGATCGCGGCCGAGAGAGCCGTCGGTGTCGATGGCCTCGATCTCGACGAAGGATCCGAGCGGATCGACCTGATCGAGATGGATTTTGACATTGTCCAAGAAAAATATCTCCCGCCGCTTGACGACCTGGACGCGGACGCCGAGGGCTTCGGAAAGAACCTGTCGCAGGGCCGGATCGGGATGGACCCGGCACAACGACACGGCCGCCTGTTTGGGGCCCGGCTGATTCGGGCGACGGTAAAAGATCAGGGCGTTTTCGATGTTGCCCTCGCGAAGCTTGAAGCGACCGGAAGCACAAGGGAAGTAGGTATCCGTCTGGCGGTCAATGCCACGGACTTCGGCTCCCTCGCCACGCAAAATCTCCCGAATCCGCGACAGGTCGGAGCATCGGGCCTTGATCTCGATGTTGGTGTGGGACATGTTCTGTTGGGATCAATCGGCCTTCTGATAGATACGGACATAGTCGATGAGGAATTTCTGGGGGAAGATGGCGTCGTCGATGCCTTTTTGTCCGCCCCAGGCGCCGCCGATAGCGGTATTGAGGATCAGGTAGTGGGGTTTATCGTAGGGCCAGACATCGCTGCCGGTTCCCTCGTTCTTGAAGGTAAAGTACTTCTGGTCGTCGAAGAAGAAGTCGATGTGGTCGGGGTACCAGTCGATCGCGTAGATGTGGAAGTCGTTGTAGGGGGCCTTGGCGGCCACTTTGTCGCCCTTGCCGGTCTTCTTGACATGGTTGTAGGACTTGGTGTGGATGTTGGCGCAGATGACATCGGGGTCGTATCCGACATTTTCCATGATGTCGATCTCGCCGCAGGCGGGCCAGCCGAGCTTGCGGTCGGCGCCGAGCATCCAGATGGCCGGCCAGGTGCCACGGCCGGTGGGGATCTTGGCGCGGACCTCGACGCGGCCAAAGACCCATTCGGCCTTGCCGCGGGTGAGCAGGCTGGCGGAGGTGTACTCGCCTTTCTCGAATTGCTCCTTGCGGGATTCGATCACGAGGTTGCCCTTTTCGACGCGGGCATTTCCGGGGCGGCCTTTGGTGTAAAACTGCTTTTCGTTGTTGCGGATGAAGCCCTCTTCCTGGTCCCACTTGGCGGGATCGGGCCGGCCGTCTTTGTCGAACTCGTCATTCCAGACCAACTTCCACACCTGGCCGTTGCGTTCGATCTGCTGTGGGACGGCGGAGGCGGAGGCCTTTGTGACGCTGGGCAGTTCCTTGGGCTGGGAGAGAGCTTCGGCCGGGACGGTTAGCTTGGATTTGAGGGCGGTCTTGTTCTTGGTATCTCCGCCGGTCTGGAGGAAGAAGCGATTGTTGTCCACGCCGGCGTCGATGTTCATCGACGGGTTGTTATCGGCGGTGAACGAGGCCTCGGTCAGGGGCGACCACTTGCCGTCGGCGATCTGGATCCACCCGTTGCCGTACTGGGCTCGGCGGGATTGCTTGGCGCTTTCGCCGTTGCGGAAGAAATCCTCGACGAAGGAATAATAGCCATTGAGCAGATGGCCGCCGGTGAGGGTCTGGAAGCTGGCCATGTGCTGCCATGTTTTTTGGTCGGGCAGGGCAATGTAGGCCGAAAATATTGTGTATTTGCCTGCGACTTCGGCGCGGACGATGCAGCGGACGGTCTGACCGACCTTCCAGTCGAAGTCGAACATGCTCTGACCGCCGGTACCTTCGTTGCCAAAGCGTTTGATCCGGACGCCTTCGCCGCTGGAGATCAGCTTGACGCGCTGGTCTTCGGCGACCTGGTTGGGATTGTTCTGGTTGCCGGGATCCCAGACGGAGAAGATGGCGATCTTTTTGCCCGGCTCGATGAGTTCCTGGATGCCGAAGTAGCCGCGGTTGAAGCCGCACACGCAGAAGTAGCTGCCTGGCTGGCTTTCCTGGACGGTGACCTCGTTGTAGAAGGCCACCGCGTCGGGGCCGGGGTACCACAGGTGGACCGAGCGGGCGGCATGGGGGGCGGTTTCCTGGGCCTGGAGAAGTGAACAAGCGCCAATGGTCAGACAGAACAGAGCGAACGCGGTTTTGAAACCTTGTCGAGTCATTGCCAATCCTTTCGTTGAGATCATATGGGTTCGGGAGCATTATATCCGGCGCGGCCCGGGTGTACAATCGTCTTGCTCTCTTGCGGGGTGCGGGCCGGGCCGATACAATGTTCGTCACCGGTATTTGGAGATCCATGATCTCGGACGGCCGGCGAAAGAGAATGGAAACGACAGACGATGGAACGATCGAAGGGATCCTCCATGCCACAGAAAATCATGTTGATCGTCGATGAGACGCGTGTTATCGCCGAGTTGTGGGATACGCCGACGGCCGAGGCGATCGTCAAGGCGCTGCCGGTGTCGGGCGAGACGCAGCGGTGGGGCGGCGAGCTTTATTTTTCGGTGCCGGTGAGCATGCCGTTGGAATCGGACAGTCGCGAGTCGCTGATGCCGGGCGAGCTGGGCTACTGGCCGGAAGGGGACATGTTCTGCATCTTTTTCGGAGCGACGCCGGCCTCCGAGGGCGACGAGATCCGGCCGGCCTCGGCGGTGAATGTGTTCGGGCGATTGATCGGGCGCTGGTCGCCGATCAAGCAGGTCCCCGCGGGCAAGACGATTTGCGTGGAACTGCTTTCGGATAGCGCGATGGTCGAGATCTCGGAACCGGCGACTCCGTCGGAGCCGGAGGACAAACCCGCGCCGGAGTCGATGTATTCGCCGACAGCGTTTTCGGACGAAGTGAAGCAGGAACCCCAAGTCGAGGCCGCACCGCAACCCGTTACGGAAGCGCCAGCGACCTATACGCCTACCCCGATGCCGGAATCAGCGTTGTTTGAGCCGAAACCCGAGGATCTCGTTCGGGCTTCCGCAGCCGAGTCGGAAGGGATCGAAGAAACGCCGGAACCGGTATCGGCATCCGAAGAGGTTGTCAAGACGGCCGAGGCGGCGGCAGAGACGCAAGAGGAAATCCCAACAACAATTCCAGCGGAGAAATTTTCCATGTTCAAGACCATTCTTTCGAACAAAAAAACGGTATGGGGCATTCTGGAAGGCGCCGTCATCATGCTCCTGATTATCCTGGTGGGGATGCAGATCGGCCGGGGGGGATCCAAGACTCTCAAACAGGATATGGATAATCTCCGAAAGGATGTTGGCGAGCAAAAGCAGACGCTGGAGGCGCTCGGTAAGACGGTGACCCAGTTGCAGGCGGATGTCAAGACAACGGCCACCGCCACACAAACGGCATTGACCCAACTGTCTCCGATGATCGACCAGAAACTGAAGCTGCAAATGGGCGCAGTGAACCAGCAGGTGGCGGCGATGCAAAAACAACTCAGTGACGGCACACAGGGCGGTATCGTGTGGGTGAAAAATCCGGCCAACAACCACAGCTATTGTATCAGCCCGGTTCCGCTGCCGTGGCACCAGGCGCGGGATGCGGCCAAGAAGATGGGCGGGTATCTGGCTACGCTGACGGATGCGAAGGAAAATGAGTGGGTGGTGGCGACCTTCGGCGAGCAGACGGAGTTCTGGATCGGTCTCAATGACGAGCAGGAAAACCGCAAGTGGGTCTGGGTCAGCGGCGAAAAGTTTGAATATGCCAACTGGGCGCCGGGCGAGCCGGACAACTATCGCAAAACCCAGCATTATGGGGTGATTAACTACATTGTTCCGGACAAGGGCCACCTCGAGCCCGGCCGATGGAAGGACACCTCCTGCAACGATCTCCACCTGGCGATCATCGAACGGGATATCTGATCGGCTGATGCGGGGCCGGTCCGCGAAGGGAGGACGACCATCGAAGCGGGGAACGGACATTCTGAAGGCATCGACCAATGGCTGCGGCTGATCCGCGCTGACGGCGTGGGGCCTGTGCTGTTCGGGCGGCTGCTGCATTTTTTCGGGAGCGTGGACCGGGTACTGACGGCGTCGATGTCGGAACTGGCCCGCGTGGAGGGCATCGGCGAGAAGACCGCGCAGCGGATCTTCGCCAGCCGAAATGATTTTGATCCGGAAAAAGAGATCCAGTTGGCCGAGAAACACGGCGTGTCGATCTTCCATCTGCAGGACCGTCGATATCCCCCGCTGCTCAAGACGATTCACGATCCGCCGCCGGTGCTGTATGTTGCCGGGACGATTCAGGACCGAGACAACCTGGCGGTGGCGATCGTGGGCTCGCGCCGATGCAGCCACTACGGGACCGAGCAGGCGGCGCGTTTTGCGCATCTGCTGGCGTCGGCAGGATTTACGATTGTCAGCGGCATGGCGCGGGGGATCGATTCGGCGGCGCATCGGGGGGCGATTTCGGCCAAGGGGCGGACCTTTGCGGTGCAGGGCTGCGGCCTGTCGCGGGTGTTTCCGCCGGAGAACGAGGAGCTTTTCCGGATGATCAGCGAATCCGGGGCGTGCATCAGCGAACTGCCGATCGAATATGAGCCGATGGCGGAGAATTTTCCGGGCCGAAACCGGATCATCGCGGGGTTGAGCATGGGGGTGATCGTGATCGACGCTTCGGGCCGCAGCGGGGCGTTGTTGACGGCCGAAGCGGCGGTGGAGTACAATCGGGAGGTCATGGCCGTGCCCGGGAGGGTCGATTCGCCCAGCAGCGTGGGGGCTCACCGGCTGATCAAGGATGGGGCCCGGCTGGTGGAGACGGTGGAGGATGTGATGGATGCCCTGGGCTATGTCGGGCAGGGGCTCAAGGAACACACCCGAAAATCCGCCCAGAAGGCCGAAAAACAGGCCGAGGCACCCCTGTTTGACCGGCCGAAAATCCCACTATCGGGCTCGGAGAAGGTCGTATTCGAGGCCTTGGGAACCGAACCCCTTCATGTTGACCAAGTCATTGAAAATACAGAACTTACGGCTGCTCAGGTGAATGCGGCAATGGTTTCTTTGCGGCTCAAGGGGTTGATTCGGGATCTGCCTGGGAATTGCTTTACCAAACGCTCATAACCGGGTTAGTATTGTGAGATTCCGGCCGGAGGGTGAGATAAATAATATTCTCGTGAAGTGGCTGATGTGAAAACCCGCATAATTTTTTTAATTTTTTCTTGACAATGGGCCAATATGCGTTAATTTCTATGCAGCTTTAGTGGGCGGTAGCTATCACGCTTTTATTCTGCCTGTTCGACTTGCAACCGGGAATTTCTTCGGAGATGTGAAACGAATCTGCAAGTCGTTCGTCTAATACAGTAGTGAAATTGATCCCCAAGAGGGATGAACTATATGCACTGTGGTATCGTAGAATAATATGGAAGAATAGCCAGCGCTTGNNGCTTGCTGAGTGCATAAATTTCATCACCCTCCTCCGGAGCCAGATTCTGTATTTGTCTGAATCTGGCTTTTTTTATTTTCCGGCTCCTGACTTTCCACGGCCCGAAATGGGGACTCCACATTATTATAGGATCGATTCGATTCATTTTTCACGGGTGGGAGCGAATTGGGTGATTTGCGGGTTGACGATTTGGCCCGCCGTTCGTACGATGTTGGAGCAAATCAATCAGTCAGGGATGAAAATGGCAGAGATCAACCTGAATCTGGAGCGGTGCAAGGGTTGCGGGCTGTGCATTGGTGCATGCCCGATCGACAACCTGCGGATCAGCGGGACGCTGAATCGGCAGGGCGTCGAGCCGGCGGAGGTGATCGATCCGAATCGTTGCACGGGGTGCGGGATGTGTTTTCGGATCTGCCCGGACATGGCGATCGAGATTCGTCGGGCGCCCTCGAAGGCGGGCAGCGAGGTGGCCGGTTGAGCACCCAGACCGCGAAAATCCTGATGAAGGGCAACGAGGTGATGTGCGAGGCGGCCGTCCGGGCCGGCTGCAAGTTCTTTGCCGGATACCCCATCACTCCCCAGAATGAAGTCCCCGAGTACCTGTCGTGGCGGTTGCCGCAAGCGGGGGGGGTGTTCGTGCAGGCCGAATCGGAGATCGCGGCGATCAATATGATCTTCGGGGCGGCGGCGACGGGATTTCGGTGCATGACCAGTTCGTCGTCGCCGGGGATCAGTCTCAAACAGGAGGGGATCAGCTACATCGCGGCGGCGGAGTTGCCGTGCGTGATCGCCAATGTCCAGCGGGGCGGGCCGGGGCTGGGTAATATCCGTGCGGCGCAGAGCGACTACTTTCAGGCCGTCAAGGGCGGCGGGCACGGCGATTATCATTTGATCGTGCTGGCGCCATCGACGCTGACGGAGCTGTACGCGCTGACGATGAACGCCTTCGACTACGCGGATCACTACCGCAACCCGGTGATGATCCTGATGGACGGGATTCTTGGCCAGATGGTCGAGCCGATTGTGACCGAGGAGTACCGGCCGCTGTTCGAACCGACGGAAAAGGATTACATCCTCGACGGATGCAAAGGCCGCAAGCCGCGGATCATCAAGACCCTGCACTTGCAGCCGGCCGAGGCGCTGGTCGAGGTCAACCGGCGGCTGGTGGCCAAGTACAAACGAATCAGCAGCGAACTGAAGCTCTGCGAGGATTTTCAAACGGACGATGCTCGTCTGATTGTCAGCGCCTATGGGATCACGGCGCAGGTTTCCAAGGGCGCCGTCCTGCAAGCCCGCAGCAAGGGCCTGAAGGTGGGATTGATCCGGCCGATTACCCTGTGGCCGTTTCCGGAGGCGCCCTTTGTGAAGGCGGCCAAGACGGCCGAGAAGTTCCTGGTCGTGGAGATGTCCAACGGCCAGATGATCGAGGATGTCCGGCTGGCCGAGCAGTGCCTCCGGCCGGTGGAGTTCTTCGGCGTCGGGGGCGGGTGGTATCCGACGACCGACGAGGTTCTGGATGCGATAGAAAAGAGTTATCCGGCGTGACAATGGCAATAATAAGCCGGAACCATGAGGTGAACGCGTGACACAGTTCAAACGGCCCGATGCTTTGTACGATGCCCCGACGCATTACTGCCCGGGATGCGGGCACGGGATCGCGCAGCGGCTGGTCGGCGAGGTGATCGACGAACTGGGGCTTCGCGAGCGGACGGTGGCCACGGCACCGGTGGGCTGCGCGGTGCTGATGTACGATTACTTCAACTGCGATGTCATCGAGTGCCCGCACGGGCGCAGCCCGGCGGTGGCGACGGGCATCAAGCGGATGCGGCCGGACCGGGTGGTCTTCACCTATCAGGGCGACGGCGACCTCGCGGCGATCGGCACGGCCGAGACAATTCACACGGCCAACCGCGGCGAAAACCTGACAGTGATCTTCGTCAACAACGCCATCTACGGGATGACCGGCGGGCAGATGGCTCCGACGACGATTCTGGGCCAAACGACGACCACGACTCCCGGTGGCCGCGGCCGAAACCGCGAAGGCGGTCCGATCCGGGTCTGCGAGTTGCTGAGCAGTCTCGACGGCGTATGCTATCTGGAGCGGGTCAGCGTCAGTTCTCCCAAGGATGTGGGCCAGGCCCGCAAGGCCATCCGCAAGGCCTTCACGAACCAACTCGAGGAAAAGGGTTTTTCGCTGGTGGAGGTGTTGTCGATGTGTCCGACGGATTGGAAGCTGTCGCCGGCGCAGTCGGTGGAGTTTGTCGAGACGCAGATGAAGAAGGTGTTTCCACTCGGCGTGTACAAGGACCGGTAACAGCGGCAGGGCGTGCGATGCAGACAGGGACGGACAATGAAACGCGGATCGTCATCGCCGGATTCGGCGGGCAGGGGGTTGTGCTGGCCGGCAACCTGCTGGCGCAGGCCTGCGTCGAAGAGGGCAAGAATGTTTCCATGATGGTGGCCTACGGGGCGGAGATGCGCGGGGGCACGGCCAATTCGACGGTGGTGATTTCGCAGGGAACCATTTACAGTCCGGTGGTGGTTCGGCCGAACATTGCGGTGATCCTCAACACCCCGTCGCTGGAAAAATTCGAGCCGTCGGTAACGGCAGGGGGGCTGATCGTGGCCAATCAGTCGATGATGAACCGCGCGGTGAAGCGCGGCGACCTGAAGGTGATGATGATTGCGGCCACGGAGATTGCCCACGGTCTGGGGAATGTCCGCGTGGCCAATTCGGTGATCCTGGGCGCCCTGATCGCGGCGACCTCGCTGCTGCGGCTGGCGAGTCTGGAGCGGGCGGTGGAGACGCTGATGGCGCAGAAGAAGGCCGCGCTGGTAGCCTTGAACCTCGAAGCCCTGCGGGCGGGATTCGCCGCATGTCCGAGTTAAGCCAGCCACCACAAGGGTCCATCGCTCGGCAAGTCCTAGGGCGGCTGCATCAGAGCCGAGGCGGAGGGTTGGGCCTTCGCATGACGGCGATGATCGATGTCATTTTCCTGCTGCTGATCTTTTTCGTGCTGACGGCGCAGTTCAGCCGCGAAGAGCAATTTCTTCCAATTCGTCTTCCGGGTCAAGCTTCGGCGGCGCAGCGGCTGGATGTGCCGACCGAGCCACTGCCGATTTATATCGCCCTCCAGGACGACCTGTGCCGCGTTGATCTGCGCAAGGATCGGCAATTGACTATGACTTTGGCGGTTTCTGATCCGGCCGCGAGTCTGCCGCAATTCACCCAGACGGTCCAGGCTGCCTTGGAGCAGGAAAAACGGATTGTCTCTGATCCCGTCGAGATCTACTGCAAGGATGAGGTACCATGGGATGTACTAGTCAAGCTTTATAATGGACTATATTCCATGGGAATCGAGGATATCACTTTCGTTCTGAAGGACCCATGGAATCCCTGACAATACACAGAACTTTTGCATTACCAATTCGTTTTGCCTTCCTGGTCATATTCTCCGCCGCACTCCAAGCGGCCGAGCCCGGGAAGGAAACACAGAGTCCTGAATCGCCCTCGCAGCAAATCCGCCAGTCGGCGGGCGCCTATCTTCGCGACACGGCCCGGGCGCGGTTTGAATACGAATACACCGGACGCTTTCTCGACGAGGGCGGACGGCAGGCCTTGCTCGAACAGAGCCAGAAACTCCGCGAGCAACTGATCCCGCTGCTGCAAAAGCAAAAAGAATTTCTGGACACGATCGAGAAATATAACGGTGCCGACTGGGACGAATTGTATGGACGGACGGGATTGTGGCGGGGGTTGCGATCCGATTGGCTTTCGGGGAATTGGTGGACGGCGCAGGCCGACTATTACCATGCCATGGCTTTGAGCGGGCCGCAGCGCGAGTCTATTTGCCGCGCGCTGCTGCAACAGTGTCAAAGCGGAGCCGAGCCGTTTGCGGGTCCGGCGGGCCGGATCCTGACGGCCCGAGTGCTGGCCTTGATGGGCGAAACGGATCCGGCTGCCCGGAAACAGGCGCTGGACATTCTTGAGCCCTTCGTTGCCGATCCTTCAGGTGCGATACCCGACCCGGTTCGATTGTCGGCTTTGATTATATATTATTCCCTCAAGGAAAAGATCGAACCCCAACAGATCCAGTCGCTGGCGGCGCTGTGCCGCAAGGAAACCTGCGCCGACCAGCTCGAACTGCGGCTATCGGCGGGCCTGCTCGAATTGCGATTGAAGACCGGTACGATGACGATCCTGTCGGAGCTTGGGGCTCGCTCACCGGCGCGATCGTTTGCCGGGTCGATCGTGCTGGCGGAGATGGCCGATGGATTCCGGCAAAGACATCTGGATCGCGAGGCCTTATCGCGGCGGCCGCTTGCGGCGGTGCGGCTGGCCGTGGAGGCGGCCGAGCAGGCCGGGCCGCAGAAGTACCGCGAGTTGCTGGCCGAACTGTGCGAGGTTGGCGCACTGGCCAGGCCGCAGATTTATCATGCGGCCGCCCGGGCCTGGCAGGAGGCATCGCCGGCACGCGCGCTGGAATTGTACCTGCGGTGTTCGGCCGAGCAGCAGAGGCAACCGGACGCGAATCTGGCGATAGAGCCGTTGCCATTGACCGAGCAGGCCGCACGGGTGGCCATTCGGATTTTCCAGGCCGAGCCGGGCAAGGCGGGTGTGGCCGAACCGGCGATCCGGTATTACTCCAATCTTGCCGGGGCGAAGATGGACCCGGCGATTCAGTATGGCTATGTGTCGGTGCTTCGGGGCTGCGGCAAGGGGCCGCAGGCCGACGCGCTGCTCGACCAGATCATTCGTGCTGGCGGGCCGTATCAAAATCCCGCGCGATTGGACCGCATCGTGCAGGGCCTTCAGGGTCAGGCCGATTCTGCCAAGGCCGGGTCAAAAGCCGTAGAAAGATTGATCCAACTGGTCGAGGATATCTCGGCGAATGTGAAGGGATTGGATGCATCGGTGCGGGCCGACGCCTGTCAGCTTGCGTGCCGGTTGTTGTTGGAAGGGGGCCAGGCGGATGGCGCCGGGAAGGTCCTGCTGTTGCTGGAGAAAAATCCGGGTCTTGATCCAACGCGCAGGGTCCCCCTGCAGGCCTGTGCGCTGCGAGTTCTCGATCGGCCCGTCGAGGCGGTGCGGGCGATTGCGGCTGGGGTGGGGCCACAGGACTGCAATTCCGTGGGCGAGGCGGTGCTGAGCTTGTCGGCGGTGATCGAACGGATCGAGACCTACGAAGCGCTGTCGTCGTATGCGGCGCTGTTGAAGGATTGCGATACCTTATCGGAAACCGCGCTTCGGTGTGCGCCGGCGGAATTGAAGGGCCATGCGCGGCTGCTGCGAGCGGAGGTCCTCAGCGTAATGACCGACGCGGATAAGCTTGCCGAGGCGGCACGACTTCTCGATGCGATAGCGGCGGGCGGGCAACCCTCCGATCTGGACTGGCTGCGGTGTCAGGCGCGTGTGCAGGAAAGCGGAGGCGAGTTCGCAGCGGCGGTGAAGACCTGGACGCAGATCTCCGACGGCATTCGCGCCGAGGCGGGCAAGACGCCCGATGCCGCCTGGTGGCAGGCGCGATATCATGCGCTGCGGTGCTTTGCTCGGTTGCCCGAGTCCAGACCTGCGGATCTCGAACACGCCGTACAGGTTTTGCTGAGCAGCCACGGCCCGGCGCCGGCGCCGTGGGATCAGATGCTTGAATTGCTTGGAAAGTAACGCCCGCTATTTTGTCCGAGCCAGCAGCTTTTCCATTCGGCGGATGCTCTGGACCATCGAGCGGACGGTGTGGTAGTTGATCTTCCACGAGTGGCTCATGTGGGTCCAGATGGGTTT
>PMBP01000079.1 GCA_003152975.1 Phycisphaerales bacterium
AAGGTCCTGGCCCGCTGGAAAACCCCTGCAGGCCAGTACCGCGTTATCTACGGCGACCTCCAATCCGAAGAAGTTACCCCCGATCGCCTCGCCGAACTCGAAGCCCAACCCTGATCTTTCTTCGCATGAAAGCCCCCGGGTTTATCCCGGGGGTCATCCCGACCGGAGGCCGCATAGCGGCCGTAGCGGAGGGATCTACTTCAGATCTACTTCAGTCACGTTTGTGTAAATCGTAGGGGCGGCCCCTTGTGGCCGTCCCTTTTTTTTTGGACGGCCGCATTCTTTATAGTGGCACCCGGCCCGCTTTTTTTAGTTTTTTGTCGCAAACCACCGGGGGGTGACACTATTTTGTGAACGATTCGAATCGCTTGCGTTTTGTGGATGGCACCCGATGGCTAATGTAAAAAGCAAAGATACACGAGGCACTTATGGCAACGAACGATGAATATTATGTGGACCGCTGCCTGGACGGCCACCCGGATGATTATCGGCATCTGGTCCAGCGCTATCACCCGGTGCTGATGGCACATCTGGTGGGTCAATTGGGCAGCGCGGAACTGGCCGAAGAGGCGGTGCAGGAAACATTCGTCCGAAGCTATTTCAACCTCTCGAAACTGCGGGATCGGCGATCGTTCTTCGCCTGGCTGATGGGGATGTCCAACCGCGTCGCCCTGGAACAACAGCGTCAGCGGCAGCGGGACCGTCGGGCGATCGACCAGCTTGCCCAACGACCCGTTCCCGAAAGTCGGACACACGATTATTCGCTCGCCAAGACCATTGCCAAACTTCCCGACTTCCATCGGGAACTGATCCTGCTTCGATACTATGGCGGGTGTTCCTGCAAGGACATTGCCGAGCAGGTTGGCCTGCCCCTCGGGACCATCACCAAAACGCTATCCAGAGCTTACGCCCAGCTTCGCCAGTTGCTCAGCGACCCAAACCTTCAACAGAATTGCGAGGTGTAACATGAACTGCACGGACTACAGAGAAATGCTGGCGGAATATGTCGATGGGCTACTGAATGCCGAACAAACCGGCCGGCTCGAGAACCATCTGAAGGATTGTTCCGCCTGCAGAGAAGAACTGGCGGCAATTCAGGTCCTGCTCGGCCGACTCGCGGCCGACGGCAAAACATACGAACAAACAAGCGTGGAAAACACAGTGATTGACCGGATCTTCCGCGAGCAGCAGTTCCGACTGCGGCAAGCCGAGATCGCCGGTTATCAAACCAGATTACGGAGATTTATCATGAGCCGATATGGAAAACTCGCTATTGCCGCGGTCCTCGTGGCCGCGATGGGGCTGGGCTTTGTCCTCTTCCAGGGAACCGGGAAGATCACCCTGGCCGATGTCGCCCAGAAACTCCAACAGATCACCACACTCACTTACAAAATTCATATGACCATGGCCAGCCTGCCCGGACTGCCCGAAGGCCGGGTCGTCAACATGGACGGCGATGTTTTTATCACCGCCGGCCAGGGAATGCGCATGACCGGCATGGTGGAGGGAAAACTCGCCTCTGTCACCATCATGAACTTCCCGGAAAAGGTCTTGCTCAGTTTGGACCCCGAGTCCAAACAGTATGTTCGGGTGGCGCTGTCCGACGAACTGGCCGACAAAACCAAAGAGAACAACGGCGATCCGCGATCCATGGTCGATAAGTTCCTGAAAACCGAATATACCGACCTCGGCCGCAGCGAAATCGACGGCGTCGAGGTTCAGGGCTTCGAATCCGTCAATGCCGCGGTCACCGGCGGCCTCTTCAAGGACTCCGTCGCCCGCATCTGGGTGGATGTCAGTACGGGTTACCCCTTCCGGTTGACCATGGAACGCCAGGGCAACCAGCCGGGCATCCGGATGGACATCACGGTGGATAACTTCGCGTGGAATGTCCCCGTCGAGCCCGAGGGCTTCTCCCTCGTCGTGCCGGATGGCTACACCCCGCTGGCCAATCTGTCCCTCAAGGGCCTGGCCAACGGCGAGGAATTGATCGATGCGATCCGGTTCTTCCAGGAACTCTCCGGCGGCCGTTTCCCCAAATCTCTCAACACGATGGAACTGACGCAGGAACTGGCCGCCATCCGGAAGGAACAGGGTATCGAACCCAGCCAGCAGCAGACCGAACAGTTCCTCAAGCTCACGATGGCCTGCACCAACTTCCAGATGCTCACGATGCAAAAGGCCGAGCCCAAGTACTACGGCGAGAGCGTCACCCCCGGCGACGCCGACAAGGTCCTGGCCCGCTGGAAAACCCCGACCGGCCAGTACCGCGTCATCTATGGCGACCTCCATTCCGAAGAAGTGACGGCCGATCGCCTCGCCGAACTCGAAGCCCAACCCTGATCTTTCTTCGCATGAAAGCCCCCGGGTTTATCCCNNAAGTGTAGGGGCACGGCATGTAAAAAGAGGGACTGGTATGTTCTCCAAGCCCGCCACCGGCGGGCGAAGGGGGTTGTACCTGTCCCCTTTTTGCGAACCATAGGGGCGGATTTATAATCCGCCCTTTTGCGATGCCCCAAGTAGGCCTAAAAACCGTATCGAGGGTTCCTACCGGGCTTGACTTAGCATCCGGTATCAGGGGCAGACCCCTGTGTCTGCCCTTTCATTTCGGATACCGATCATGTACCGGATTCATTTCCCCCTTCCCTAAAAGGGCGGCCACAGGGGGCCGCGCCCTACACTCCTTTGGCGGGAATCCAAAAAACCAGGGCCGGAATATCTTCCCCGACCCTGGATCAATTTGCGAATACAACGATCGTTGAAGCTTATAGACTCCGACGCTTCCTCAACCAGCACATAATCCCCGTCCCCATCAGAAATA
>PMBP01000001.1 GCA_003152975.1 Phycisphaerales bacterium
AGAAAATATTTGACGTAATTGACAGGATGAACAGGATTTCTTTCACCTCAGAATACGATCAAAGTGGATACATAAAATTTCAAAGGAAGTCATTCGCCAGGGGCGGATCTCCGCATCGCTTCGACTTGGACACAAAGAATTCCACGGAGTCAGAATTATTGCCCATATGTTATTAAAACGAATCGCTTACTCCGTAACCCACATAGCAAGAAATCGCCCGATTCATACGGGTTCAATTCATGAGCCACCGGGACGATAGTTCAAGCAGGTCTTCGATCCCGACTGTGCCGTTGCCGGTAAAATCAGCACCAGGGCATCGATAGCATTGCCCTTCCTTCCAGTGTTCGGCGAAAATGCCGAGATCGGCCAAGTCGATTTTTCCATTTTTGTCGAGATCCACGAACTCGATCCCATCCGGAATTCCGTCGCCATCGCTATCCTTGCAGTTCGGAAGCATCCCCAAACGGTACTCATACGCATTGATCACACCATCTTTATCCGGATCGAGCATCTGGTCTCCCGGCTCTGTCGGATTGAAACCATAGGCCCTCTCCCACTGGTCCGGAAGGCCATCGCCGTCGGTATCCATGACATTGGACACGGCCTGCGCACCATTCGACACGCCTCCGCGATTTCCGGCCTCATCCTCGGCTTGCACGACGAAATAATACAATTTGTCCGGGTCCGGCATTTCAAACACATACTGTTCCCGCTGTCCGGCAATTTGGGGGGCATTGAACAGTGGAAGTCGAAGGCAGCGATCCNNGTGATGGGTTCGGTGGAATAGAGCAGGGTATATCTCAAAGCCCGGCCTTCATACCCATCGTCGCCCGGCGCCGTCCATTCCAGTGCGATGGACCATCCGGAATTCGCTTTGTCGGCCGATAGATCCTGAATATCTCCCGGCGGAGTCCGGTCTGTCGAATCCGTGCCAAACAGGGCATATATTCCGTCGGTAATTCCGCCGGCCGACACCCCGGAAGAACCGGGGGCATAGTCACACGGCACTTCCTGCCAGGATCGACTGTTTTCGTCGAAACGGCAAAGACGCACCTGGGTCGCATCCCTTCCCAGCAGCGAATCCGTTTGAATTTGCCAGTTGATCACATAGGGGGAACCGACTATCACACCTTGCTGTACCCGCAGGGAAACGGGTTCCGTCAACACGACCCGGGCGTTATCGGCGTAGGGAATGGGGATGTCGCCGGTTCCGTTCAGGACGAACCGCGTATCCTGATCGAAGGTATCTTTCGGTGAAATCACCTCCAACCAACCCCCGGGACCGAAGATCCGGTTCGATGGGTTCGGACCCATCTGTTGAATATTGAATTCGGCCGTAGTCGCAACCTGGCCGCCACTGCCTTCGGCCGACACATCCATACTTCCTTCAACGACCATGCCAATCTCCATCACTCCTTCATAGGTCATGGGATTTGTCTGAGCCATCGGCACCGGCACAGAGCCCTCAAATGAAGGATGAATGGACACTGAAGGAACTTTCACAAGATCCTGATCGGCAAGGATTCGAATGCGGAGCATGATTTTCCCCTGATCCAACACAGGGGTCGATGCGATCAGCAAACGAGGGATTTCTCCCGCGGGCGGCGGGATGAATCGGGCTTCACGAGAACTGAGAATCACACGGTCTTCGGAGTTCCAGGGGGCGCTAATCACCTTCCCTCCCCAGGAAGCAACGATTTTGTCTCCGAGGGACACTCCATAACAGGTGGTCTTGCCCTGCCGATCCGTTCGGCTCTGTTCGATCCTGCGCCCCTCTGAATTTTCCAGCCAGACCCGGGCCTGCCGGACACCAACCCCCTGATCCAACACGGACACCTCGACATCGGACGATTCCAATTCCATCTCCTTTGACGGAGGGGGACTGGCTACAGGAAACTCACATTTGACATAGGGGGCCGGGATGAAATACGGACCCCCTCGGTCTTCGGACGATCGTTGTTCGGCACCCGATGCATTTCGACCCGTAAACACGCCATCGGGCGGCATCGAGAGCTTGACCTGGATTCCATCCAGATTACCCCAGGTTGAAACCAGCCCCCCCGCACAGTCGAAATTCTCAAACAAGAATTGCCAGCAGGGAAGATGCCGAGGCGTCGTTGCATTAGCCAGATCATGATCCCAGATCTGATTAGTCACCTCACGGGCTGGTTTTCCCGTGTAGAAGGAAGCGGCTCGATAATCATTATTCGATGATAATTCATCCGATGCGAATTGATAGTCCATGATTCCGTAGATCATCGGCACTTCTCCGGGATGGGCCGCTCGGTATTGTCTCCACGGGTATTTTTTACCTTCCCCGTTTAGATATTCATCATAAAAGCCCAGCATGTAGTGACCGAGTTCATGGATAATGGATCGAAAATAACTCGCCGTATCGGGATTACCGCTTTTTGAATCACTGCCATTAAAATATTGGGGGAAAAACACATAACACGTTGAATATCTCACACCCCATAGATTGGATTGTGGGAATTGGTCCCCTGATTTGATTTGCATGTCGGCCTCGAACCAGTCGCTCGATGACACCGCCGCATTGTTTCGAATGTCCACCCTGCCGATTTTCATCTGGCCGTCGGTCACATCAAACAGATATTCGGACGCATTTTCAAACCCCGTTCTGAGCCGCGAAAGATAGCCACTGTTGGCTTTCCAGTTCAGCGCAACCACCACATTCCATGAAAAAACCGGATGGGACAGAGGAATATCCAGCGGATCCTGGACCAGTTTGGAGATATCCGAGGAGCTGAACTCATAGGGATCCACATCCCCGGTCTCCGTAATATGATCGGTGTCCATGTACAGGTCCACCATGGTCCCGGCGGTTCCTCGGGATCCTTTCGGTGAGCCCTTTTGGAAGGCGACATGCCGGACAAAGACTTGATCGCCCTCGTCCAAGCCGTAGATATAGACTTGCCCCTGGCTATCGGTTATGGCGGAAAGGGCCATATCCCGGTTGTTGTAATACACGGGCTCGCCCGACACATCCTCATCGTCCCCCGGCTGATACCCGGTCGTGCCATTCCTCTCCACATAGAAATGCAACCGGTCATTCCGGGTATCGAGCGTCAGAACACTCGACAGGCCGGGACCGCTTGAACCTTCGGACGAATTTAAGTTCAGGACAACGCGGAACCCGACCTCGGAGTCGCCCCCCCAGTTCGGGCCGTTTGTGCGGTTCGACACCCGACAGTATAGGGCGAAGGAGTCCCAACTGCCGCCGCGGATAATACTCCCCCACAAATTTGTTGACGGTCCAGTTGGGTTTGTTTGGGGGCTGGAACTGTAACTTTCATAGCTATACCAGTCATTGCACCACTCCGCTGCATTGCCTGTCATGTCATACAAACCGTAATCATTGGCGGGGAAACTTCCGACAGGCGAGGTATAAGGTTTGTCTTCGACCTTCCAGGTGGGATGAAAACCACGGGTCGGACTGATATCGTAACTGTAAGGGGCACTTTGGTAGTTCGCCTGGCTGTGGGTGATCGTATCTCCCCAGGGGAATCGTTGGCCTGACAATCCTCCTCGTGCGGCATATTCCCACTCGGCTTCCGTCGGGAGACGATAGCCCTTCTTGCTGAAATCACAATTCCAAGTCGAAAGATCATAACACGGCTCTTTGCCTTCCTGCTGGCTTCGCCAGTTGCAGTAAGCCCTGGCCCCGTACTGGCTTACCCATACCACCGGATCGTTGGTCAAGTACCGTCCCCCCTTGGTCAGTACGCTGAAGGTATTATTCAAAAAGACAATCTGGCCATAGTCAGACGATGTGTAGATCTCGCAATAACGGTAACTGTTTTCCGTATCACCGGAGGCATACACATAATATTTGACCACCTTCAATTGGGATGGATATGCTGAATTCAGAAAGGCACAATACTGCTCGTTGGTGATCTCATATTTGCCCATGGCAAACGAATCCAGGGTCACCGTGTGAACGGGCAATTCATTATAAACTCCTTCCTCAGCGTTTGTGCTGTTGCCCATCTGGAAAGTTCCGGAAGGAATGAAAACCATGTCGGCAGGAGTGGTGTTATCATCGGCGATGACTTTGACCCGGTAATTTCTGCCGAATACCCCCGGCAGATCTTTGGCCGCATCCCAGACCATCCGCTTGCTATAGCCCGGATTGATTCCCGAACCGACGGCACTGTTGGGAAGGAAGGTCATTACCGGAACCGTCCATGTTGCGCCGCCATCGGAACTGACCTTAAGGGAGACGGTACATGTGTCGCCGTCGGGATCGGCAAGGTCGTAGCAGATATCGACCAACTTGGAGCCGTCCTTCCGCTGGGAGGCGGTGACATCGCTGACGACGGGGGTGGAGTTGGCCAAGGCAAGGGAAGCCAACAGGGAACCGATGAGGACAGAGAAGACGAACCTGGACATTGGGTTACTCCACGGTTTAAGTCATTGCCTCCGGGCAATTTTACACAAATCCGTATGAGGACATCATTATAGCGGAATTTGGAGGGAAGGCAAGGGAAAAGGCCAAATTCAAACCCGCCCCGACAAACATAAGCGAGGATCCCGACACAGTCAGGACTCGAAGCAAGTGAGCGTTTGTGCCACCTCAGTACACACCCTCGATCCCGATACCTCGGGATGCTTCTTCTTGGCGAACGGATTGGGGCTTGACAGGGCGAGGCCGAGTTTGTACTATGAATCCTGGGTGCATTACGGCTGTGGCGGGAGCATGAGGTTTTGGAGGCAGGCCCCGCCTGGGCAGGGGGGGAAGGGAAGGTTCGTGTGTTGTCGCATGTCGCAGAGGAAGAGGACCCCGTGGAGGGGGTCGAACGCAGATGCCGTGTACAAACAGGAAACGGAGATCGGG